>NZ_JBYSYE010000078.1:0-12988 GCF_058782925.1 Pseudomonas sp. FW305-E2
TTGTAGGCCATGGGGGTACGCGTGAGGTGACGTGGGCACAGTCTAACATCTCCGTTGCCTGTGCCGGCCTCTTCGCGGGTGAACCCGCTCCTGCCAGGGCTATCGGTATCTTGTAGGAGCGGGTTCACCCGCGAAGAGGCCGGCACAGGCAGCCAAAGACAAGACTGGTTCTCGATAGCTTTCATGTTGCCAAGCCTTGAACTCAGTGAAAATGCCCCTATCTAAAACAGGCCCCTGCCAAAACGCTGTATCAGCATCGTGGAAATCCACCACTTTCCTCACCATCGTTTCCGGGTAGAATGCTCGTTCGCATGCGGCCTATGGGCTGCACGGGCGACTCATGGGGCCGCCCTCCATCCCTACGTGTGGAAGATCCTGCCGATATGTTTGCGCCTTTGTTAAAAAAACTTTTTGGAAGCAAGAACGAGCGTGAAGTCAAACGCATGCTCAAGACGGTGAGTATCGTCAATGCCTTCGAAGAGAAGATGGTGGCCCTCTCCGACGAGCAACTGCGGGGCAAGACTGCAGAGTTCAAGGAACGCCTGGCCAAAGGCGAGACACTGGACCAATTGCTGCCCGAAGCCTTCGCCGTGGCCCGCGAGGCTGGCAAGCGTGTAATGGGCATGCGCCATTTCGATGTGCAGTTGATCGGCGGCATGACCCTGCACGAGGGTATGATCGCAGAAATGCGCACCGGTGAAGGCAAGACCTTGGTCGGTACCCTGGCCGTCTACCTCAACGCATTGTCCGGCAAGGGCGTGCATGTGGTCACCGTCAACGACTACCTGGCGCGCCGTGACGCCAACTGGATGCGCCCGCTGTACGAGTTCCTCGGTCTGTCGGTCGGTATCGTATCGGCCTTCCAGCCGCCGGAAGAAAAGCGCGCCGCCTATGCAGCCGACATCACCTACGGCACCAACAACGAATTCGGGTTCGACTACCTGCGCGACAACATGGCGTTCAGCCAGGACGAGAAGTTCCAGCGTGAACTGAACTTCGCCGTGATCGACGAAGTCGACTCCATCCTCATCGACGAAGCGCGTACCCCGCTGATCATTTCCGGTCAGGCCGAGGACAGCTCCAAGCTGTATATCGAGATCAACCGCCTGATCCCGCGCCTCACCCAGCACATCGAAGAGGTCGAAGGCCAGGTCACCCAGGAAGGCCACTTCACCATCGACGAGAAGAGTCGCCAGGTGGAGCTGAACGAAGCCGGTCACCAGTTCATCGAAGAGATGCTGGCCCAGGCGGGCCTGCTGGCTGAGGGCGAGAGCCTGTACTCCGCGCACAACCTGGGCTTGCTGACACACGTCTACGCCGGTCTTCGTGCACACAAGCTGTTCCACCGCAACGTCGAGTACATCGTCCAGGACGGCCAGGTTCTGCTGATCGACGAACACACCGGCCGTACCATGCCGGGCCGTCGCCTGTCCGAGGGCCTGCACCAGGCCATCGAAGCCAAAGAGAACCTGAACATCCAGGCCGAGAGCCAGACCCTGGCTTCGACCACCTTCCAGAACTACTTCCGCCTGTACACCAAGCTGTCCGGCATGACCGGTACCGCCGACACCGAAGCATTCGAGTTCCAGTCGATCTACGGCCTGAACGTGATGGTCATTCCGCCGAACAAGCCACTGGCGCGTAAGGACTACAACGACCTGGTGTACCTGACCGCTGACGAGAAATACGCCGCGATCATCGCCGACATCAAGGAAAGCATGAAGCTGGGCCGTCCGGTGCTGGTAGGTACCGCGACCATTGAAACTTCCGAGCACATGTCCAACCTCCTGAAAAAGGAAGGGATCGACCACAAGGTGCTCAACGCCAAGTATCACGAGAAGGAAGCCGAGATCATCGCGCAAGCAGGCGCGCCAGGTGCACTGACCATCGCCACCAACATGGCTGGCCGTGGTACCGACATCCTGCTGGGCGGTAACTGGGAAGCCGAAGTGGCTGCCCTGGAAAACCCGACAGCCGAGCAGATCGCCCAGATCAAGGCCGACTGGCAGAAGCGTCACCAGCAAGTGATCGAGACGGGTGGCCTGCATGTAATCGCTTCCGAGCGCCACGAATCGCGCCGTATCGACAACCAGCTGCGTGGCCGCTCCGGTCGTCAGGGCGACCCGGGTTCCAGCCGCTTCTACCTGTCGCTGGAAGACAGCCTGATGCGCATCTTCGCCTCTGACCGGGTGAAGAACTTCATGAAGGCACTGGGCATGCAGTCGGGCGAGGCCATCGAGCACCGCATGGTCACCAACGCTATCGAGAAAGCCCAGCGCAAGGTCGAAGGCCGCAACTTCGACATTCGTAAGCAATTGCTCGAATATGACGACGTCGCCAACGAGCAGCGCAAGGTGATCTACCACATGCGCAACAGCCTGCTGGCCGCCGAGAACATTGGCGACACCATCGTCGAATTCCGCAAGGAAGTACTGGACGCTACCATCAGCCAGCACATTCCGCCGCAGTCGCTGCCAGAGCAGTGGGACGTAGCCGGCCTGGAGGCTTCGCTGGCCAGCGATTTCGCCATCAAGTTGCCGATTCAGCAATGGCTCGACGAGGACGATCACCTCTACGAAGAGACCTTGCGCGAGAAGCTGCTGAGCGAGATCACCACTGCCTACACCGAGAAGGAAGACCAGGCCGGTCTCGACGCCCTGCGAACCTTCGAGAAGCAGATTCTGCTGCGCGTACTGGACGACCTGTGGAAAGACCACCTGTCGACCATGGACCACCTGCGTCACGGTATTCACCTGCGTGGTTATGCGCAGAAGAACCCGAAGCAAGAGTACAAGCGCGAGTCGTTCAGCCTGTTCCAGGAGCTGTTGGAGTCGATCAAGCGCGACACCATCCGCGTGCTGTCGCACGTACAGGTTCGCCGCGAAGACCCGGCCGAAGAAGAAGCCCGCCTGCGCCGCGAAGCCGAAGAGCTGGCGAGTCGCATGCAATTCCAGCACGCCGCTGCACCGGGCCTGGAAAGTGAGCAACTGAGCGAGGAGGGTGCCGAAGTAGCGGTAGCCTCGGCGCCAGTACGCAATGACCAGAAGCTGGGCCGCAACGAGCCGTGCTGGTGTGGTTCGGGCAAGAAGTTCAAGCATTGCCATGGTCAGATCGAGTGATCTGAACCTTACGTTGTACAAGCCTGGGGCCGCTTTGCGGCCCTTTCGCGACACAAGGCCGCTCCCACAGGTACCGCGCTCGTCCATGAACGGGCGCGATCCTTGTGGGGGCGGCCTTGTGTCGCGATGGGGCGCGAAGCGGCCCCTTTTTCGACATCATCGTTTTTTCTAGGAGCGCTCTAATGGCTGTTGGTCTTGGTCCTTTGCCCACCCTGCACCCGGTTCCGGGTTTTGAACTCGGTATCGCTTCTGCCGGTATCAAGCGCCCGGGGCGCAAGGATGTGGTGGTCATGCGCTGTGCCGAAGGCTCCAGCGTGGCTGGCGTGTTCACCCTCAACGCCTTCTGCGCAGCGCCGGTGATCCTGTCCAAGCAGCGTGTACAGGGCACCGTGCGCTACCTGCTGACCAACACGGGTAACGCCAACGCCGGCACCGGCGCGCCAGGCCTGGCCGCCGCCGAGCGCACCTGCGCCAAGCTGGCCGAACTGGCTGGCGTACCGGCCGAGTCGGTACTGCCGTTCTCCACCGGCGTGATTGGCGAGCCGCTGCCGGTCGAAAAGATCGAAGGCGCGCTGCAGGCCGCCCTCGACAACCTGTCGGAGAACAACTGGGCTGAGGCCGCTACCGGCATCATGACCACCGACACCCTGCCCAAAGGGGCCAGCCGCCAGTTCCAGCACGATGGCGTGACCGTTACCGTCACCGGTATCAGCAAGGGTGCAGGCATGATCCGCCCGAACATGGCGACCATGCTGGGCTACATCGCCACCGACGCCAAGGTGGCACCAAGCGTCCTCAAGGACCTGATGTTGGACGGCGCCAACAAGTCGTTCAACCGCATCACGATCGATGGTGACACTTCGACCAACGATTGCTGCATGCTGATCGCTACCGGCAAGGCCGACCTGCCGGAAGTGACTGAAGCCAGCGGCGCGCTCTTCGAAGCGCTGAAAAAGGCCGTGTTCGAAGTGTGCATGGAAGTGGCCCAGGCCATCGTCCGTGACGGCGAAGGCGCGACCAAGTTCGTGACCGTGCAAGTCAACGGTGGTGGTAACCACCAGGAGTGTCTGGACGTCGGCTACGCCGTGGCCCACTCGCCGCTGATCAAGACCGCGCTGTTCGCTTCCGACCCGAACTGGGGCCGTATCCTCGCTGCCGTAGGCCGTGCCGGTGTACCGGAGCTGGATGTGAGCCTGATCGATGTTTACCTGGACAGCGTTTGCATTGCGAGCAAAGGCGGCCGCAGCCCGAGCTATACCGAAGCGCAGGGTTCGGCAGTGATGGCCCAGGAAGAGATCACCATCCGAATCGAACTGGGCCGTGGCCAGTGCAGCGAAACCATCTGGACGACCGACCTGTCCCACGAGTACGTGAAGATCAACGCCGAGTACCGTACCTGATCTACTGATCCGAAGGCCTCTTCGCGGGCACGCCCGCTCCCACAGGTGTTGCAATGCCTGCAGGAGCGGTGCGGTCCCTGTAGGAGCGGGCTTGCCCGCGAAAGGCCGCGCAGCGGCCTGCGGGTTTTGCAAGACAAACCTGATGGAGCCGAACCATGAGCTATCACCTGATCATCGGCGACAAGCTGTACTCCTCCTGGTCGCTGCGTGGCGCCCTGGCCCTCGAGCTGGCTGGCGTGCCCTACGAAGAAACCCTGATCAAGCTGAACCAGCCTGATACCCGCCAGCGCATCCTCGCTTTCTCCTCCACCGGCAAGGTGCCGCTGCTCAAGAGCGAGCACGGTGTGATCGCTGACTCGCTGGCCATTGCCGAATACCTCAACGAACGCCACCCCGAAGCCCAGCTGTGGCCTGCCGATGTGGCGGCGCGTGCCCAGGCCCGTTCGGCCTGTGCGCAGATGCATAGTGGCTTCCTTGCCCTGCGCGGCGCCATGCCGTTCGACTTGTCGCGCGACCAGGCGCTGGACAGCGTGCCGCTGGACGTGCAAATCGACATCGACCGCATCGTTGCGCTGTGGTCCGAATGCCGTCTGGTGGCCAAGGACAGCGGCCCGTTCCTGTTCGGCAAGGCAAGCCTGGCCGATGCCTTCTTTGCCCCGGTGGCCGTGCGCCTGCGCACCTACCGCGTAGAAGTCCCCGCCGAGGCGGCAGCCTACATCGAGACCATTTATCAATGGCCAGCCTTCCAGGCATGGCAACAGGCAGGCCTGGAGGAGCGTGAAGCGTGAAACGGATTCATGTAGTAGCTGCCGTGATTCGCGGCGCTGATGGCCGTATTCTGATCGCACGCCGTGCCGATACCCAGCACCAGGGCGGCTTGTGGGAGTTCCCCGGTGGCAAGGTGGAAGAAGGCGAAAGCGTCGAAGCGGCGCTTGCCCGCGAGTTGCGCGAGGAGCTGGGCATCGAGGTAAGCCATTCGCGTGCGCTGATCAAGGTCAGCCATGACTACCCGGACAAGCAGGTGCTGCTGGACGTGCGCGAGGTCGAAGCGTTCACTGGCGAACCCCATGGTGCCGAAGGCCAGCCGCTGGAGTGGGTTGCCCCGCGCGATTTGCCGCAGTACGAATTCCCCGAGGCCAACAAGCCGATCGTCGCCGCTGCGCGCCTGCCGGACCAGTACCTGATCACCCCGGACGGCCTGGAAGTGCCGCAAATGCTCAAGGGCATCCAGAAGGCGGTGGCCAATGGTATTCGCCTGATCCAGTTGCGTGCCCCGGACATGTACGACCCCAAGTACCGCGACGTGGCGGTGGATGCGGTCGGGCTGTGTGCGGGCAAGGCGCAGCTGATGCTTAAAGGGCCACTGGAATGGCTGGGTGATTTCCCGGCGGCCGGTTGGCACCTGACGGCCGCGCAGCTGCGCAAGTACGCCGCCAGGGGCCGACCGTTCCCCAAGGAGCGCTGGTTGGCGGCATCCTGCCACAGTGCCGAAGAGCTGGCGCTGGCTGAGCAGATGGGCGTGGACTTTGTCACCCTGTCGCCAGTGCAGGCGACCCAGACTCACCCAGAGGCGGTGCCGTTGGGATGGGATGAGGCGCAGCGGTTGATTGCCGGGTTCAACAAGCCGGTTTACCTGCTGGGTGGGGTAGGGCCGGGTGAGCGCGAGCAGGCCTGGGAAGCCGGGGCACAGGGTGTAGCCGGGATCCGGGCGTTCTGGCCCGAGGTTTGAGTCCCCTGTAACAGGGGCCGCTGCGGGGCCCATTCGCGGGCTTGCCCGCTCCCACAGGAAACTCACACGTTGCAAGCCTGCTCGAAACCTGTGGGAGCGGGCAAGCCCGCGAATGGCTGCAAAGCAGCCCCAGAAGTATCAGCCTTTGGGTTTCTCGGCGGGCTGCCACAAAACCTCAGCCACCCCCTGGCGCCGCCCGATGATCCGCGCCGCCACGAACAATAGATCGGAAAGCCGGTTGATATACGCCAAACCAACGCCTTCCAGCGGCTCCATGGCATTCAACTGCTGGCACCGGCGCTCTGCACTGCGCGCGAGGCTGCGGCACACATGCGCCTGCGCCACCAGCGCCGAACCACTGGGCAGAATGAAGTTTTTCAGCGGCCCCAGCTCTTCGTTCCACACATCGATGGCCGCCTCCAGGCGTTCCACTTCCGCCAGGTTCAATGCCTGGTAACTGGGCATCGCCAGCTCGCCACCCAGGTCGAACAAGCGGTGCTGACACGGCGCCAGCACTGTGGTCACTTCATTCAGCCCCTGCTCGGCGAGCCCCGCCAGCAGCAACCCCAACTGGCTGTTCAGGCTGTCCACCTCGCCAATTGCTTCGATCCGCGGGTGGTCCTTGGGCACCCGACGGCCGTCGCCCAGGCCGGTTTCGCCTTTGTCGCCGGTGCGGGTATAGATCTTCGAAAGGCGGTAGCCCATGTCATTGCTCCGTTCTGGCCGGCACCGCCGCTGCCGGCTGGGTGAGGGGCAGGCGTAGGGTAAAGCAGGTGCCTTGGCCTGGCGTGGATTGCACTTCCATCTGCCCCTTGTGGTTGTTGGTGATGATGAAGTACGAGACCGACAGGCCCAGCCCGGTACCCTGGCCGATTTCCTTGGTGGTGAAAAACGGCTCGAAGGTGCGCTTGCGCACTGCCTCGGGCATGCCGACGCCGTTGTCCTCGACCTGGATTTCTGCCCATGGCGGGTTTAGCCGGGTGCGCAGTGTGATGCGTCCGGGCTCGCTGGGTTGCGGGCGTTGGTGGATGGCCTGGGCTGCATTCTTCAGCAAGTTGAGCAGTACTTGTTCCAGCTCGTTGGCGGTGCATGGGACCGGCCCCAGGTCGGGGTCGAACTGGCGCACGATGGCTTGCCCCTTGAAGTCGAAGCCAATGGCCAGATCGAAGTCATTGCCGGCAATTTCAAGCGCCTGATCGATCAGTGCCGGCAGCTCGCATGGCACCAGCTGGCGGTTGCTGCGGCGGCTGAAGCTGAGCATGTGGGTGACGATCTTCGCCGCCCGGGCACCGGCCTGCTGAATGCCGTCGAGCAGTTGCGGCACCTCGCGGCTGTCCAGGTAGCGGTTGATCGTGGCCAGGTCGATGCCCAGCTCTTCGGCCTGTTCCTGGTTGCGCGGCAGGTCGGACGACAGGCGTCGGCGAATGTTCTGCACGTTGTGCAGGATAGCGCCCAGCGGGTTGTTGATTTCGTGCGCCATGCCGGCAGCCAGCCCCCCGACCGAGAGCATTTTTTCTGACTGCACCATCATCTCTTCCAACGACAGACGCTGGGTGATGTCGTCGATACGAATGACCACGCCGCGCCCGCCGCCGCCCGTCAGTGGATAGAAGGTCAGGGCGTAGTGGCGCAGGTCGTCGCCCTTGGGCCAGGTTACCCGCTCGATCTTCGCCACTCGATGTTTTTCCACGGTTTCCTTCAGTTGCGGGAGGAACGGCTTCAGCGGCTCGAACGCGATGAACACCGGCTGGTTAAGTGCCTCGTCCAGTGGCGTGCCGGAAAGCACCGTGGCTTCGTGGTTCCATTGGGTCACGTAGAGCTGTTCGTCGAGGGCGATCAGTGCCGAGGGCATCGAGTCGATGATGCTGTTGAGGTAGTTCTGAAAACCGGTGAGCTTTTTCTCGATCTTGCTGCGTACCTGTACTTCCAGTTCCAGCTTGCGGTTGGTGTGGCGGGTTTCTTCGGCAAGGCCCTGAGCCTGGTCGTAGGCACTCTGGAACTCGTCGCGGGCGCTCTTGAGCTGCTGCTCGCGGGCCTCGATGCGCGACAGCATGGTGTTGAAGGCCTCGGCCAGGCTGCCGATTTCATCGTCATTGCCGCGCTGGGCACGCAAGGCGTAGCTCTCTTCGCGGGTAACCTGGCGGCTGAGCTCCTCAAGCTGGTTGATCGGCTGGGTGATCAGGCGTTTGATCTGCCGGGCGATGACGATCCATAGCAGGACACTGAACACCAGGATGCCCAGGCTGGCGCTGAGTGTGCCGGTGTAGAAGGCCGTGGGCAGTTCGCTGCTGGCTACCAACAGCAAATGTGCCGGTGGGTTGGCATCGCGGGGGATGCGGATCAACTGAGTGCTGCGAAACTCCATCAGGCGCCAGCCGTCGATGTTGCGAAAACGCTTGGGCAGGGCCAGCGGCTCGCCATGTTGCAACTGCGCCAGCATTCGGCCATCGCCACCGTAGATGGCGGCGGCGCGAAGCGGTGTGTAACTGTCCAGTTCCTTGAGCAGGGCACGGGCCGTGTCCGGGGTGTCGCCGGCGCGGGCTGCAAGCTGTGGATTGGCCACCAGCCGGCCGATGGTGTGCATAGCCTGCGGCGCCATGCTTTCCTGGGTGATCCAGTAGGCGGCGCTGATGAAGGTGAGGTTGGCCATCAGCAAGATGGTCACCAGCAGTACCAGCAGGGCCGCCAGCAGCTTCTGCCCGACCGGGAGGTTTTCCAGGCGTTGGCGCAAGGTCATGGGCAAGGCAATGTCCGTATCCGGTGGAAGGGCCGCGTCAGTCGCAAGGCAAGCCACGCACGCGCAGGTTTTCGACCAAGCGCTGCAGCAGGTGTTCCAGCTGCGGCAGTTGCAGGCCATGACGGCCCGCAGCGCGGCAAGCATGGCCGAGCAGGTAGTGCAACTCGGTGCGCCGTCCTGCATGCACGTCCTGGTACATGGAAGAGTAGTTGGCTGCGGTGGCGAGGATTACCCGCTGAACTTCTTCGTCCAGCCCCTCGGCTGCTTGCGGCTGGCCGCAACGGCGCAGCAGTCGGGCCAGTTCGACGCACAGGGCTTGCACTTCACCCAGGTGCCCCAGCAGCCCGCCATTCTGGCAATCGTGAAGTACGGTCAGCGGGTTGATGGCGCAATTGAGCGCCAACTTGCGCCACAGGCGGGTCAGTATGTCTACTGTCCACTCAGCGGGGATACCGGCCTCGTGCAGGTCATCGAACCAGGCGGGGAGCATGGGGCTTCGTGGGTCGCCTAGCCAGTTGAAGCCATGGCCGGCAAAACGCACTTGCCAGTCCCCCTCGCGGAAGGCGCCTTCGGTGCTGGAGGCGAAGATGCAGCGAGCGTGCGGCACCAGGTCGGCGACTTCATCCTGGCTGCCCAGGCCATTCTGCAACAGCAGCACTTCGGCGCTCTCGGCCAGCCGAGGTGCTAGACCGGCAATCGCCGGGGCAGCGTCATAGGCCTTGCAGGCCACCAGCAGCCGGTGGATCGGGCCTTGCGCTTGCGCCGTTTCGGCCGGTATGGCGTAGCGCCGGGTTTGGTCCTGCTCGACCAGGGTCAGGCCACCGGCCTGCTGATAGGCCTGCAGCCGTTGCCCGTCACGCAGGATCAGGCGCACAGCCTTGCCGGCGCGTGCCAGCCGGCAGGCCCACAGACTGCCAAGGCTACCGGCGCCGAGAATATGCCAGGTGCTGCTCATATGCGTTTCGCAACCCGTTATAATGAGCCCGCATTTTAACCTTCAAACCCAGCGCGCTCCATCTTCAGCCTGAGCGCGCTTTTATTTTGGGAGAACAACCATGCCTTCGTTCGACGTGGTATCGGAACTGGACAAGCACGAGGTGCAGAACGCGGTCGACAACGCCATCAAGGAACTGGACCGCCGCTACGACCTCAAGGGCAAAGGCACCTTCGAGTTCAAGGACAAAGAGCAGACCGTGATGCTCACTGCTGAGGAAGAGTTCCAGCTCGAGGCGATGCTGGAGATCCTGCGCCTTGCACTGGTCAAGCGCAAGATCGACGTGAAGTGCCTGGAAACCAAGGACCCCTACGCCTCCGGCAAGGAAAAGAAACAGGAAGCCAAGTTCCGCGAAGGCATCGACAAGGACCTGGCAAAAAAGATCGTTGCCACCATCAAGGATGGCAAGCTGAAAGTACAAGCCGCCATCCAGGGTGAGCAGGTACGGGTAACCGGCAAGAAACGTGACGATCTGCAGGAAGCCATTGCCCTGCTGCGCACCAAGGAATTCGACATGCCGCTGCAGTTCAACAACTTCCGCGACTGATGTGGGGGTGGCCCGGAACCCCGATGGCCAAATGATGTCCATGGGGGCCGGGGTTGCGTAATAACACGCGCGGCCTGTTCTACCGTGTACTTGCCGCTCGGCATCAGGAGATGAATATGGATTTGAACGCTGAGGTCGACCAGCTCGTCCGCCAATCCCAGACGTGGATCCCTTTGATCATGGAATACGGCAGCCGTGTGCTGCTGGCACTGCTGACCTTGGCGGTTGGCTGGTGGATCATCAACAAGGTCAGCGCCCGCCTCGGCAAGCTGGTTGGCCTGCGCAACGCCGACCTGGCGCTGCAGGGCTTCATCAGCACCCTGGCGAACATCGTGCTGAAGGTGCTGCTGTTGGTCAGCGTGGCTTCGATGATCGGCATCGAGACCACCTCGTTCGTCGCCGCCATCGGTGCCGCAGGCCTGGCCATCGGCCTTGCCTTGCAGGGCAGCCTGGCGAACTTCGCCGGTGGTGTGTTGATCCTGATGTTCCGCCCGTTCCGTATCGGTGACTGGATCGAGGCGCAGGGCGTTGCCGGCACCGTCGACAGTATCCAGATCTTCCACACCGTGCTGCGCACCGGTGACAACAAGACGGTCATCATGCCCAATGGCAGCCTGTCCAACGGCATCATTACCAACACCAACCGCCAGCCGACGCGCAAGGTGGTGTTCGATGTGGGCGTTGACTACGAGGCTGACCTGCAGAAGGCCCGCAATGTGTTGCTGGAGCTGGCAAAGGACCCGCGTGTTCTGCAAGACCCTGCACCGCAGGCGGTCGTGTCGACGCTGGGCGACAGCTCGATCACCGTATCGCTGCGCTTGTGGACCAAGACCTCCGATTACTGGGACGTGATGTTCATGCTCAACGAGTATGCGCGTGACCGGTTGAAGGCCGAAGGGATCGATATTCCGTTTCCGCAGCGGGTTATTCGCGTGGTGCAGGAGACTGCAACGCAGTAATACCGCGTTAAAGCCGGGGCCGCTTTGCGCCCCTTCGCGGGCAAGCCCGCCCCTACGAGGACATGCGTGTTCTGTGTAGGAGCGGGCTTGCCCGCGAAGGGGCGCAAAGCGGCCCCAGCTTTTTCCGACCCTGATTACACTTGCTCACAGCAATTTCCAGTCATTTCTGGCATATAGCGTGACCCCGCCCGCCACACCCGATACGTCATCATGAAACCACTGCTGTATATCACCCCTCTGCGTGCCTTGCTGTTCGGCCTGACCCTGGCCCTGTTCGAACTGCTGACCTACCTGGCCAGCGACGCGGTCATGCCGGCCATGCCTGTCGTGGTCAACGACCTCGACGCCAGCCCCGAATACATACCCCATGCCCTCAACCTGTACCTGCTGGGCGGCGTAGTACTGCAATGGCTGATCGGCCCGTTGGCCGACCGTTATGGACGGCGCCCGCTGCTGCTGGTCGGTTGCGCATTCTTTGGCCTGGCCTGCCTGGCCACCTTCTGGGTCCAGGACATCGGCCTGTTCAACCTGCTGCGCCTGTTGCAGGGCATTGGCCTGGGCTTTGTGGTCACGGTCAGCTACCCGGCCCTGAACGAGGCTTTCAGCGAGGCTGATGCTGTACGCATGATGGCCCTGCTGGCCAACATCGCCTTGCTGTCGCCCCTGCTCGGGCCGCTGGTGGGCACCTTGCTGCTGCAATGGCTGGATTGGCGCTGGCTGTTCGTGGCGTTCGCCATCGGCGCGGTGCTGGCCTGGCTGCTGTTGTACCGGCTGATGCCGGAAACCCTGGGCGTGGAGCGCCGTGACGGCTCGCGGCTGGCGTTCACGCCGATTCACCTGCTACCACTGTTGGCGGGCTATGGCCAGCTGTTGGGCAACCGCCGCTTCGTTGCAGGCAGCGCCGCCCTTGGGTTGGTCGGCTTGCCGCTGATTGGCTGGATTGGCCTGTCGCCGGTGCTGCTGATTCACGATGAGGGATTGAGTACCCTGGAGTATGCCTTGTGGCAGTTGCCGGTCTTTGGCGGGCTGATCCTCGGTAACCTGATCATCAACCGCATTGCCGATCGCTACCCGCTGCCAGCCCTGGTGCGTGGTGCGCTCTGGCCATACCTGGCGGGCCTGTGCCTGATGGTGCTGGCGACCTGGTACTGGCCGAGTGTGACCAGTGTGGTGGCTGGCATGTCGCTGTATGCGCTGGGGTTGGGCGTGGCCAATGCGGTGCTGTACCGCATGACGCTGTTCTCCAGTGAGCAGAGCAAGGGGCTGGTTTCGGCCATGCTGGGGATGATCACTATCGCCTTGCTGGGGCTTGGCGGTGCGCTGCTGGCGATGATTGGCGCCGGTGCCAGCTTGCTGCATTTTGCCCTGGCGGCGGGGGTGGCGGGGGCGTTGGCGCTGTGGCCGCTGTGGTTTGTGGTGGGTGGGCGGCCTGGGGAAGGGGCTGTTGCTTGATAAGCGGTATTGCCTGTGCCGGCCTCTTCGCGGGTAAACCCGCTCCTACAC
>NZ_JBYSYE010000079.1:0-12426 GCF_058782925.1 Pseudomonas sp. FW305-E2
GCCGCAAAGCGGCCCCGACGGATTTGTGTCGAGTCAAAGATTGTGGGGCCGCGTTGCAGTCCTTTCGCGACACAAGGCCGCTCCCACAGTGCTCAACAGCGGTGTTCGGGAAACGGTCAGCCGATGGAGGCCAACAGCTTTTCCCACTCTTTGTTTTCTTTCTTCGACACTCCACCCAACAGGTCCAGGGCCTGGCGCAGGCGGTAGCGCGTCAGGTCGGGGCCGAGGATTTCCATGGCGTCCAGCACCGAAACCGAGCTGGCCTGGCCCGTGATGGCGGCGAACATCAGCGGCATGGCGTCACGCAGCTTCAGCTCCAGCGCTTCGACCACAGCCTGGATGCAACCGGTGATGCGCTCTTTTTCCCACTGACGCAGGCTTTCAAGCTTCCACAGGATCAGCTGGATCACCTGACGCACCTGGTCGGCCGACAGTTTCTTGCTTTCGAACAGTTTGGCGTCCAGCTTGAGCGCGCCTTCGAAGAAGAACCCGCCCAACGGGGCAACCTGGCTGAAGGTTTCTACCCGGCCCTGCACGTGCGGGGCAATCTTCATCATGTAGTCGCTGTTGAACGCCCATTTCTGCAGGCGTGCGGCGAATTCCTCTACCGGCAGCTCGCGCAGCCACTGGCCGTTGAGCCAGGACAGCTTCTCGATGTCAAAGATCGGACCGCCCAGCGAGATACGCGACAGGTCGAAGTGCTCGACCATTTCGGCCAGCGAGAACTTCTCGCGCTCGTCAGGCATCGACCAGCCCATGCGGCCAAGGTAGTTGAGCATCGCTTCGGGCATGAAGCCCATGCGCTCGTAGAAGGTGACCGAGGTCGGGTTCTTGCGCTTGGACAGTTTGGATTTGTCCGGGTTGCGCAGCAGCGGCATGTAGCACAGCTTGGGCTGCTCCCAGCCGAAGTACTCATACAGCTTGATCAGCTTGGGCGCCGATGGCAGCCACTCTTCACCACGCAGCACGTGGGTGATGCCCATCAGGTGGTCGTCGACCACGTTGGCCAGGAAGTACGTCGGCAGGCCGTCGTTCTTCATCAGTACCTGCATGTCCATGCGGTCCCACGGGATCTCGACATCGCCGCGCAGCATGTCCGGCACCACGCAGATACCCTCGCTCGGCACCTTCATGCGGATCACGTGCGGCTCGCCAGCGTCCAGGCGGCGCTGCACTTCTTCGGCGCTCAGCAGCAATGCACGGCCATCGTAACGCGGGGTTTCGCCGCGAGCCTGCTGCTCGGCACGCATCTGCTCCAGCTCTTCGGCAGTGCAGAAGCAGTAGAAGGCGTGGCCGGCGTCTACCAGTTCTTTAGCGTATTTGGCGTAGATTTCGCCACGCTCGCTCTGCCGGTAAGGGCCGTGCGGGCCGCCGACATCCGGGCCTTCGTTCCATTCGATGCCAAGCCAGCGCAGGGCGTCGAAGATCTGTTGCTCCGACTCACGCGTGGAGCGCAGCTGATCGGTGTCTTCGATGCGCAGGATGAACTCACCGCCGTGCTGCTTGGCAAAGCAGTAGTTGAACAGGGCGATGTAGGCAGTGCCGACATGGGGGTCGCCGGTAGGCGATGGCGCAATACGCGTGCGTACGGTGGTCATGGAGAGTCTCGAACGAAAGATGAAACAAAGGCGGGATGTTAGCAGGAGGCGGGCACCGGGCTCCAGCAATGGCGCGAACGTCACTTGTCGACAGGCCCGGTGCCGCTGTTAAATTTGTTTACATTTCTGGAACGATAGTCCCCATGCCTGCCCAACTCAAACGCCGCCTGACGCTCTTCTTCGCCCTGGTGGCCATCATCGCCCTCGCCTTCCTGGGCCACTGGTACTTCAAGGGCCGCTTCTACGAGAGCACCGACAACGCTTACGTGCAGGGTGAGATCACCCGTATCTCCAGCCAGCTTGGCGCACGTATCGAAACGGTACCGGTCGAGGACAACCAGCACGTCAGCAAGGGCGACCTGCTGGTGCGCCTGGAAGCCGCCGACTTCGAGCTGGCGGTCGAACGCGCCCGTGCCGCCCTGGCCACCCGCGAAGCCGAGTACGCACAAGCGCAAAGCCGCCTCACCCAACAAGGCAGCCTGATTGCCGCCGGCCAGGCCCAGTTGGCGGCCACCCAGGCCACGTTCGACCGTTCACGGCTGGACCTGAGCCGTGCCGAGAAGCTGCGCAAGCCGGGTTTTGTCTCTGAGGAGCGTGTCACTACCCTGTCGGCGGACAGCCATGTCGCCGGCTCCCAGGTCGACAAGGCCCGCGCCGACCTGCAAAGCCAGCGCCAGCAGGTCACCGCCCTGAACGCCGAACTCAAGCGCCTCGATGCGCAAATCGCCAATGCCCGCACCGACCTGGCCCAGGCCGAACTTAACCTGACCCGCTGCGAAATCCATGCGCCGATCAGCGGCACCATTGGCCAGCGTAATGCGCGCAATGGCCAAGTGGTGCAGGCCGGCGCCTACCTGCTGTCGATCGTGCCGGATGAAGACATCTGGGTGCAGGCCAACTTCAAGGAAACGCAGATCGGCCGCATGCACCCCGGCCAGCGCGCGGAGCTGTTGTTCGACAGCTACCCCGACACACCGATCGAAGGCCGGGTGGACAGCCTGTTCGCCGCGTCCGGTGCGCAGTTCAGCCTGCTGCCACCGGACAACGCCACCGGCAACTTCACCAAAGTTGTGCAGCGCATCCCGATAAAACTCACGTTCAGCGCCGACAACCCGTTGCACGGGCGTATTCGCCCCGGCATGTCGGTGACCGCCACCGTCGACCTGCGCAGCGCAGACGAAGGCCACAATGGCCGGTGACCAACTGCTGCGCCCCACGGCGGAGCCAACCCGACGCGACTGGATCGCGGTGATGAGCGTGATGCTCGGTGCCTTCATGGCAGTGCTGGATATCCAGATCACCAATTCCTCGTTGAAGGACATCCAGGGCGCTCTGTCGGCGACCCTGGAAGAAGGCTCATGGATTTCAACCTCCTACCTGGTGGCGGAAATCATCATGATCCCGCTAACGGCCTGGCTGGTGCAACTGCTGTCGGCGCGGCGCCTGGCGGTGTGGGTATCCAGCGGCTTCCTGCTGTCGTCGCTGCTGTGCTCGATGGCCTGGAACCTGGAGAGCATGATCCTGTTCCGCGCCTTGCAGGGTTTCACCGGTGGCGCGCTGATCCCGCTGGCCTTCACCCTGACGCTGATCAAGCTGCCCGAGCACCACCGCGCCAAAGGCATGGCGATGTTCGCCATGACCGCCACTTTTGCCCCCTCCATCGGTCCCACCCTGGGCGGCTGGCTGACCGAAAACTGGGGCTGGGAATACATCTTCTACATCAATATCCCACCAGGCCTGCTAATGATCGCCGGCTTGTTGTACGGGCTTGAGAAGAAGGAGGCGCACTGGGAGCTGCTGAAAAGTACCGATTACGCCGGCATCGTCACGCTCGGCCTTGGGTTGGGCTGCCTGCAGGTGTTTCTCGAGGAAGGCCATCGCAAGGACTGGCTGGAGTCACACCTGATCGTCGGCCTGGGCAGTGTTGCCCTGGTCAGCCTGATCACCTTCGTCATCCTGCAGTTTTCCAAGCCTCACCCGCTAATCAACCTGCGCATCCTCGGCAACCGCAACTTTGGCCTGTCGAGCATCGCCAGCCTGGGCATGGGCGTGGGCCTGTACGGCTCGATCTATCTGCTACCGCTGTACCTGGCGCAGGTACAGGGTTACAACGCCTTGCAGATTGGCGAGGTGATCATGTGGATGGGTATTCCGCAGTTGTTCCTGATCCCGCTGGTGCCGCAACTGATGAAGGTGATATCGCCCAAGGTACTATGCGCGCTGGGTTTTTGCCTGTTCGGCGCTGCCAGTTTCGGTTCGGGGGTGCTCAACCCGGACTTTGCCGGGCCGCAGTTCAACCATATCCAGATCATCCGCGCCCTGGGTCAACCGATGATCATGGTGACCATCTCTCTGATTGCCACCGCGTATATCCAACAACAGGATGCAGGGTCCGCGTCGAGCCTGTTCAATATTCTGCGTAACCTCGGTGGCGCGATTGGTATTGCCTTGCTGGCCACCCTGCTGGATGCGCGCACCAAGGTGTACTTCGACTACCTGCGGGAGGCGGTGGTGCCGAGCAACCCGCAGGTGGCTGAGCGGCTGGCGCAACTGGCGGAGCGCTTGGGCAATGACAATGCGGCGCTGGGCAAACTTAGCGAGATTACCCACCAGCAGGCACTGATCATGGCTTACAACGATGCCTTCCACTTTGTCGGGATCGGGTTGGCGGTGAGCATGGTGGCGGTGTTGCTGACCCGCAAGTTGCCGGAGGGGCTGAAGGCTGGGGAAGCCCATTGAGGCTACTACAGATCAGATGCGGTCCCTGTGGGAGCGGGCATGCCCGCGAACACCGGCGCAGCCGGTGCCAGCCACCGCGTTGAATTCTTCGCGGGCACGCCCGCTCCCACAGGGCCCGCGCCCGGCTTCAGCTGCTAATCAACCGCTCCCGCAGCTGCGCAATCTCGTCACGCAGCTGCGCCGCAGCTTCGAACTCCAGGTCGCGGGCGAACTGCATCATTTTCTCTTCCAACTGCTTGATGCGCTTGGTGATCTCGCCCGGCGTACGCAGTTCGGCCTCGTAACGGGCGCTCTCCTCCGCCGCCTTGGCCATGCCCTTGCGCTTCTTGCTGCGCGCACCGGGCACGGCGGCACCCTCCATGATGTCGGTGATGTCCTTGACCACGCCCTTGGGCACGATGCCGTTGGCTTCGTTGAAGGCGATCTGCTTCTCGCGGCGACGCTCGGTTTCGTCAATGGCCCGCTGCATCGAACCTGTTACGTTATCGGCGTACAGAATGGCCCGGCCATTGAGGTTACGTGCCGCGCGGCCAATGGTCTGGATCAGGGAGCGCTCGGAACGCAGAAAACCTTCCTTGTCCGCATCGAGGATAGCCACCAGCGACACCTCGGGCATGTCCAGGCCCTCGCGCAGCAGGTTGATGCCCACCAGCACGTCGAAGGTGCCCAGGCGCAGGTCACGGATAATCTCCACCCGCTCCACCGTGTCGATGTCCGAGTGCAGGTAGCGTACCCGCACGTCGTGGTCGGCCAGGTAATCGCTGAGGTCCTCGGCCATGCGTTTGGTCAACGTGGTCGCCAGCACTCGCTCGCCTGCCGCGACACGCTTGCGGATCTCGGACAGCAGGTCGTCGACCTGGGTCAGCGCCGGGCGCACCTCTACCTGCGGGTCGACCAGCCCGGTCGGGCGCACCACCTGCTCCACCACGCGCCCGGCATGCTCAGCCTCGTAGGGCCCCGGAGTGGCCGAAACGAAAATGGTCTGCGGGCTGACATCCTCCCACTCGTCGAAACGCATCGGCCGGTTGTCCAGCGCTGAAGGCATGCGGAAGCCGTACTCGACCAGGGTCTCCTTGCGTGAACGGTCGCCCTTGTACATGGCGCCGACCTGCGGAACGCTGACGTGTGATTCGTCGATCACCAGCAGCGCATCAGGCGGCAGGTAATCGTACAGGGTGGGCGGCGGCGCCCCGGCCGGACGCCCGGACAGGTAGCGCGAGTAGTTTTCGATGCCGTTGCAGTAGCCCAGCTCGAGGATCATCTCCAGATCGAAGCGGGTACGTTGCTCCAGACGCTGCGCTTCGACCAGCTTGTTGGCCTTGTGCAGGTACTCCAGACGCTCCTTCAGTTCTTCCTTGATGCCCTCCACTGCTTCAAGCAGCGTTTCCCGCGGGGTGACGTAGTGGCTCTTGGGGTAGAACGTGAAACGTGGCAGCTTGCGGAAAACCTCGCCGGTCAACGGATCGAAGGCGGCGATGTTCTCCACTTCATCATCGAACAGCTCGATGCGGATGGCTTCCAGATCCGATTCGGCCGGGAAGATGTCGATCACGTCACCGCGTACCCGGAAGGTGGCGCGGGCAAAGTCCATTTCGTTGCGGGTGTACTGCAGGTCGGCCAACCGGCGCAGCAGCGCGCGCTGGTCGAGCTTGTCGCCACGGTCCACGTGCAGAACCATTTTCAGGTAGGTCTCGGGGCTGCCCAGGCCGTAGATGCACGACACGGTGGTCACGATGATCGCGTCACGCCGCTCCAGCAGCGCCTTGGTCGCCGACAGGCGCATCTGCTCGATGTGGTCGTTGATCGAGGCGTCCTTCTCGATGAAGGTGTCCGACGACGGCACGTAGGCTTCCGGCTGGTAGTAGTCGTAATAGGAAACGAAGTACTCCACCGCGTTGTTGGGGAAGAATGCCTTGAACTCCCCGTACAACTGGGCGGCCAGCGTCTTGTTGGGCGCCAGCACCAGCGTCGGGCGCTGCACCTGCTGGATGACGTTGGCAATGCTGAAGGTCTTGCCCGAACCGGTCACCCCGAGCAACGTCTGGTGCGACAGCCCCGCCTCTATGCCTTCGACCAACTGGCGGATAGCCTCGGGCTGGTCGCCAGCCGGCTGGAAACGTGTGACGAGCTGGAACTCGGACATGAAGGACCTCGCGGTGCAGCAGCTGTAAATTTAGCCAGTAGTCTATACCCAAATGCGCCCGTTCGGGGGCGCTTTCAAGGCACAGGTGTGGGCGTGCCCAACGGTGGACACGGCATTTAGACCAATGGTCGAAAAATATTTGCGCAAATAGCCCCAAAAGCTGCGCCAGAGTGTCGCGGTGACCGGTCGGTATCACTATACTGACTCCCCGTTTGTGCACCGCTTCAGTGCATTCGGCTGGAGCGTGTACGCCCTATCACACTCCAATCAGAGCCAAGGTAACAATGAGCCTGTTTTCCGCTGTCGAGCTGGCACCCCGCGACCCTATTCTGGGCCTCAACGAAGCATTCAACGCCGACCCACGTACCGACAAGGTCAACCTGGGCGTAGGCGTGTATTGCAATGAGGAGGGCCGCATTCCGCTGCTGCGCGCCGTGATCGAAGCCGAAACCCAGCGTGCCGCCCAGCACGCTTCGCGCGGCTACCTGCCGATCGACGGCATCGCCACCTACGACCAGGCTGTGCAGAAGCTGCTGTTCGGCGCCGAGTCGCCACTGCTGGCCGCCGGCCGCGTGGTCACCGTGCAGGCCGTCGGTGGTACCGGCGCCCTGAAGATCGGTGCCGACTTCCTCAAGCGCCTCTCGCCCAACGCCGTGGTTGCCATCAGCGACCCTAGCTGGGAAAACCACCGTGCGCTGTTCGAATCGGCCGGCTTCCCGGTGCAGACCTACCGCTACTACGATGCGCCGACCAACGACGTCAACCGCGCCGGCATGCTCGAAGACCTCAACGCCCTGCCGTCCGGCTCGATCGTGGTGCTGCACGCCTGCTGCCACAACCCGACCGGTGTCGACCTGAACCTGGACGACTGGAAGAACGTCCTGGAAGTGGTCAAGGCCAAGGGCCACGTGCCGTTCCTCGACATGGCCTACCAGGGCTTTGGTGACGGTATCGCCGAAGACGCCTTCGCCGTGCGCCTGTTCGCCGAGTCGGGCCTGGAGTTCTTTGTTTCCAGCTCGTTCTCCAAATCGTTCTCGCTGTACGGCGAGCGCGTCGGCGCACTGTCGATCGTCACCGCCTCCAAGGACGAGAGCACCCGCGTGCTGTCGCAGGTCAAGCGCGTGATCCGCACCACCTACTCCAACCCGCCAACCCACGGCGCAACCATTGTTGCCACCGTGCTGAACAGCGCAGAACTGCGCCAGATGTGGGAAACCGAACTGGCCGAAATGCGCGAGCGCATCCACGGCATGCGCAAGCAGATGGTTTCGCTGCTGGCCGAATACGGTGCCAACCGCGACTTCAGCTTCGTTGGCCGCCAGGTTGGCATGTTCTCCTACTCGGGCCTGACCGTTGAACAGGTCGCCCGCCTGAAGAACGACTTCGGCATCTATGCCCTGGACACCGGCCGTATCGCGGTGGCTGCGCTGAACCAGAGCAACATCCACGTGGTGACCAAAGCGATCGTGGAAGTGCTGTAACTCATTGTTTTGCCTGGGGGTGGGTTGACTTCTCCCGGGCAATCAGTAAGATACGCGCAGATTCCGCGATAGCTCAGTCGGTAGAGCAAATGACTGTTAATCATTGGGTCCCTGGTTCGAGTCCAGGTCGCGGAGCCAGACATTGAAGAAGCCCCCGGATGCGCACGCAACCGGGGGCTTTTTCGTTGCGCTGGAATTATTGGCCAAGCACCTCGGTCACTGGCTTGCCCTCGTCCACCAGGCTCCAGACCAGCAAACTGGCCGGCTGGGTTTTGCTGGCGTTGCGTGAAACGCTGTGCACGGTGCCCGGCGCCTCGTACCAATAATCGCCGGCCTTGTAGGTCTTTTCCTGCTCGCTGTTGAGCTTCGATACCACCGCCCCTTCCAGGACGTAAGCCATGACTGCGCCCGGATGCTGATGCGCGGGTGATGCCTCGCCCGGGGCGTAGCTGACGGTGAGCATGACGGCGGTTTTGCCGGGGGCATTAGAGGGCTGCTGTTGTTGCAGGACCCTGACCTGGTCGGCGACATCACCGTGGGCCCAAGCGGGCGTTTGGGCGGCGAGCAGCGCGAAGAGGATGATGGCTAATGGATTCATGAGCTTTCCTGGAGGACAAGTGCCTGCAGGTTAGACCCTGACTGGCTGAAGACAAATGGCCAATCCGGGGGAAAAGCAGGGGGCCGATTTTCGCCTGTACCGGCCCTTTCGCGGGTGAACCCGCTCCTACGACGGCCTGTGCCGCCCTCGATACGTGCGTAGGAGCGGGTTTACCCGCGAAGAGGCCGACATCGCCAACATAGGCCTCAGCCGCGCCCGATCGGGTAAAACGCCCCCCGACTCCACACCCCAAGCCATTCCTCCCCGTCGATCACATGCGGCACCGCCAGCTCCACCAGTTGGTAAAACACATTGCGATGTATCAGCGCCTCCAGGTTGCTGCGCATCAGCACATACGGTGATGGCTCCTGCGTCAGCGGGTCGATCACCACCCGCAGGGGGTTATCCGGCCCCGCCTCGACCTGGTCCTCGACATTGCTGGTGAAGCGCAGCACCTGCTGCTCGCCTTCGCCCTGCACGTCCAGCAGCACGGCCACGAATGGCGCATCGTCGACACGAATGCCAACCTTCTCTACCGGGGTAATCAGGAAGTAGTCATCGCCGTCGCGGCGAATGATGGTAGAGAACAGCCTCACCATCGGCTTGCGCCCGATCGGCGTGCCCAGGTAGTACCAGGTGCCATCGCGGGCGATGCGCATGTCGATGTCACCACAGAAATCCGGGTTCCACAGGTGCACCGGCGGCAGCCCCTTGGCCTTGGGGATCTGCGCCAGAAGGTCATTGGCCTTGCCGGAGTCGCTCATCACGCTTGCCTCATTCACTCATGCCCAGGAGGCTACGAGCGTACTCGCGCATCGGCGCACCAAGCAAATCCTCCGGCGTGTTGTCGTGGAACGTCAACAAACCGCCACGGCTCTTGATGCGTGCGGTGTCGATCAGGTAGCGGGTACTGGTTTCGATCAGCATCATCTGCACCACGCCAGAGTCCCAGCCCAAGCGGTCGACGGCCTGCTCGTCATACCACTCGTCACCATTGCCGATGCGATCGTCGGTACGTGCGAAGCGCGTGTACAACACGTAGTCCGCACCCACCAAGCGCGCCTGGGCAATGGCCTCTTCGAGGCCCAGCGGGCCCTGGGCACGACGTACCATCGGGAAGTATTCGACGAAGCTCTTGAAGGCCTGCTCGGCCACTGCATTCTGCCGAGGCACCGGCCCCTCTCCCGGCGGCACGAATGCACCCTGGCCAATGAAAATGAACGAATCAGGTTGCAGGCGGATCAACAAGGTGCGACGGGTTTCGCTGTGGTCCAGCAGACCGGCATCGCTCATGTGATAGCGGACGCCTTCGCCCATATCGCTGACATTCATGCAGCCGCCCAGCGCCATCAGCGCCAGCAGCAAGACCAGGCTACGCATCTTTCCTCCAGTGGCCGGCGACGAAAAACCGGCGAATAGCCGGCGGATGCAGCTTTTGCGCCAGCTTCAGCCACCGATCACTTTCATGACTGTCACACCACCGGAAAAGGCCACGTCCTGCTTGTCAGCCAAAGCCTTGACCAACAACCGCTGCAAGGCCGGCAGCGCCTGATGACGCGGCTTTTCCAGCAGATCGCCGACGAAGTGCCGGTTACCTGACGACAGGCAGCCATGCAGCCAGCCCGTAGAAGACAGGCGCAGCCGCGAGCAGGTCCGGCAAAACGGCACGCTTTCGTTGGCAATGATGCCGAAGTGGCCCCTGCCAGGGATGTGGTAACGCATGGCTGTGGCGTCCAGCGGCGCATTCACCTGGGCGTAGGTATGCTGGCCGCCGATCAGCGCAAGCAGCTGGTCGAGGCCTACAAACTGTTGGAGGAAGGCGTTGCGATCGTGAGAGAGGTGACCCATGCGCATGAGCTCGATGAAGCGCAGCTCGAAGCCGCGCGCGAGGCAGTAATCCAGCAGCGGCAGTACCTGATCAAGGTTTTTCCCGCGCATCGGCACCATATTGACCTTGATTCGCATACCCACGGCGCGGGCCTGCTCCATTGCATCCAGCACAGTGCCCAGGTCGCCGCCACGGGCAATCTGGCGGAAAGCCAGCGGGTCGAGGGTGTCGAGGGAAACGTTCAGCCGACGAATCCCCGCCGCCTGCAGTAGCGGCAACTTGCGCGCCAGCAACTGGCCGTTGGTGGTCAGCGAGACGTCGTCAAGGTCGAGTTTGGCCACGGCAGCCAGAAAGGCATCCAGGCGCGGGCTGACCAGTGGCTCACCGCCAGTAATCCGCAGGCGCTCGATGCCGGCGGCTTCGATCAGATAGGCCACGCCAAGGGCCAGGGCATCCGCAGACAGCTCGTCCTGCGCCGCCACCAGCCGCTTGCCGTCGGGTACGCAGTAGGTGCAAGCGTAGTTGCAGGCAGCCGTCAGGCTGACGCGCAGGTTGCGAAAGCGCCTGCCTTGACGATCGACAATCATGAATGACTCCGGCATGGATGAAGGGGCCGGCAAAACCTGACTCATAAATCAGGTTTTTGCAAGCCCCATGAGCAATGCCGAATGTCCAAACGATAGCGAAACGCTTTAGGCTGCACTGCCGCGCAGAGAACGCACGACGCAGTGCTTATGGGAGCGGGCGTACCCGCGAAGAATCAAACGCGGTGCCTGGCACGGGCTGCGCCGGTGTTCGCGGGCGCGCCCGCCCCCATAGGGCCCGCGCAGTTTCGCGCAAGGCTCAGTTCGAGGGTTCCGGGTCGCGCTTGCGCTTGTTGCCCATACGCACGCCAATGTCCATCAGGAACTGGAAGAAGCCTTCCTGGTCCTCCAGCACATTGCTCCAGAACGGCGAGTGGTACAGCGCCACAGCGCCGTGCACCAGCGCCCAGGCAGCGCAGTAGTGGAAATACGGCGGCACGTCTTCGAGCTTGCCTTCGCTGATACGGCCCTTGATCAGCTGGGTCAGGCGGTCGAAGTTGGAGGCACGGATGCTGTGCAGCTGCTCGACCATTTCCGGCACCTGATTGCCCTTGACCACCTTTTCTTCAAGGCGGTCGAACAGCCGGTAGCGTTGCGGATCGCGCATGCGGAACTCGAAGTAGGCGCGCGACAGCGCTTCCTTGTCACGGTCGACGTCGGCCGAGTGCAACAGCTCATTCAGGTCACGCTCGTAATCGAGCATCAGGCGAAGGTAGATCTCCGCCTTGGACTTGAAGTGCTTGTAGATCGTGCCTTTGCCGATGCCCACGGCGTCGGCGATCATCTCGACGGTGACGCTGTCTTCACCTTGCTCGAGAAACAGCTTGAGCGCGGTATCGAGTATTTCCTGTTCGCGACGGCGAAACTCACGGACCTTACGAGGTTCTTTCTGCATGGGAAGGACTGGATGACAATCGAAGCGGTTTATTATGCCTAACTTGCGGGAAATTGCACGGATCATCCACGCATGTCTGTGTTTCACGATGCATACAGCCATGCGCTGCGGGAGGAATGAAACGTTGGCGTATTCCAAATCTGTTTAAAAAACGTCCAATATGCACTGGCACTGCGCCAAACCTGACCAATACTTGAAGTGTTGGCGCGGCGCATCCCCCCCAGTGGCGCGCCGATAAAGGTGCTCAGGGACCGCGTACCTTTGTTTTACTCCTAATGGTCTTAACCCGGATTCCTCCCCCAGAACCCGGGTTTTTTTTGTGGGGAGGATGGTGTGTGACGGCTGTCAGGTGCGTGCCGCAAGATTCTCAGCGCCTGTGAGATCGAGCGCCGCCCGCGCGGCGCTTCGCGGGTAAACCCGCTCCTACGCTTGTTTCGGGCCAATTAGGCCCGTGGGATTTGCGCGCGAACGCCTTGGCGCACCCCTCGATATCGCGTCGTACAAACAAGGCGGTCGCGCGCGCCTGGCACAGAAGGGAGATCGAGCGCCGCCCGCGCGGC
>NZ_JBYSYE010000007.1:0-162860 GCF_058782925.1 Pseudomonas sp. FW305-E2
ACCCCCGCCTGCCCCTGAGCCTGCTCAGCCTGGGCCTGGCCCTGCAGTGCCCCTCTGTGCTTGCCGAAGACAGCGTGGTGCTGGCCCCGTTGCAGGTCTCCGACACCTACGCCAATGATGGCTACCAGGCACGCCAGGCCGCGGTGGGCGGCTTCCAGCCCGCGCCACTGCTCGACACCCCCGCCTCTATCAGCGTGTTCAGCCAGCAGTTGCTGGAAGACCGCCAGGTACGCAAGCTTAGCGAAGTGTTGCAAAGCGATGCCTCGGTCGGCGAAAGCTATGCCCCCATCGGCTACTACGAAAACTTCAATGTGCGCGGCTTCGAGCTGAACGCCGCCAGTAGCTATCGCATCAATGGCCAGACCATTGCCGGCGAACAGAACGTAGCCCTGGAAAACAAGCAGCAGGTGGAATTGCTCAAGGGCCTGTCCGGGCTGCAGACCGGCGTGTCGGAGCCGGGCGGCTTGATCAACTATGTGACCAAGCGGGCCCAAGACATACGCAGCGTCACGGTATCGACCAACGAACAGGGCGAACGCTATCTGGCCACCGACCTTGGCGGCTGGTTCGGCAGCGAAAAGCAGTTCGGCCTGCGCGCCAACCTGGCCCATGAAGACATCCGCACCTACGTCGACCACGCTGACGGCAAGCGCGACTTCGCCTCGCTGGCATTCGACTGGCAGATCAACCCGGATGCCACCCTGCAGCTGGATGCCGAGTATCAACACCGCGAACAGTCGTCGGTGCCGGGTTACCAGCTGCTCGGTGGCACTGAAGTGCCACACGGCATCGACCCAGAAGACCGCCTGGCCTACCAGCATTGGGCAAAGCCCGTGCAGAACGACTCCCTGAACCTGGGCGGCCGCTTCGAATACCGCTTCAACGATACCTGGACCGGCACCGTGAGCGCCTCCCGCAGCAAAGTGGTGATCGACGATTACAGCGCGTTTGCCTGGGGTTCGAGCGAGGGGGCGTTTTTCGGCAGCAATGGCGACTACGACATCTATGACTTCCGCAGCCCCGACGATACCCGCCGTACCGACGAGGCACAGGCCATGCTCAACGGGCACTTCGATGCGCTGGGGGTGGGGCACGAGCTGACCGTGGGTACCAGTGCGCAGCGACGCACACTGGATCAGCGCCCGTACTACAACGAGTGGCTTGGTACCGGCAACATCCATACCAGCGCCCCGGACCTCGATCCGTCCGACAAACCCGTCGGCGCCAGCGAACGCCGGCTGGACAGCCGCCAGTACGGCTTGTTCGTCAGCGACCGCATCAGCTTCAACGAGCAATGGCAGACTGTGCTGGGCGCCCGTGAAGTGCGCCTGGATGAAAAGACCTGGGACGAGAACGGCGTAGCCGGGCGCCATACCCGCCAATACGAGCTGCTGCCCAACGCTGCGCTTATCTACAAACCGCAGCCAAACACCACGGTATACGCCAGCTACGCCAAGGGCCTGTCTGCCGGAGGCACAGCACCCTGGTTCGCCAGCAATGCAGCTGAAATCCTTGCACCCACCACCTCCCGCCAACTGGAACTGGGCCTCAAGCACGACTGGCAAGGCCTGAGCCTGAGTGCCGCCCTGTTCCAGATCCGCCAGGCGTACCAGTACGCGCGCCCGGACGGCACCGGCAACTTCACCTACGTGCAGCAAGGCCAGCAGAAAAATACCGGCCTGGAACTGGGCGCCAGCGGTCGGGTGACCCCGAACCTGCAGGTACAGGCCAGTGCGGCAGCCATTCGGGCGCGGGTGCAGAACAGCGGCACCGAAGCCTATGAAGGGCACCAGGCGATCAACGTGCCTAAATTCCGGGCGGCGCTGCATGCGGAATATGCCCTACCGGTTCCGGGGCTGGCGCTGCTGGGCGGGGCGCGGTATAGCGCCAGCAAGTATGCGAGCCAGGCGGGCAATGTGGAGGTTGGCGGGTATACCGTGTTCGACCTTGGCAGCCGCTACAGTACCCGTGTTGGCGGGTATGACACGGTGCTGCGGCTGACGGTGGATAACGTGCTGGACAAGCGATACTGGCGCGATGTGGGCGATTACCTGGGGGATAACTACCTGTTCCAGGGAGCACCGCGTACCGCTCGGCTTTCGGCTTCGATCAGCTTCTAGATTGCCGGGGCCGCTCTGCGGCCCTTTCGCGACACAAGGCCGCTCCCACAGGTGTGGACTGCCCCCAAGGGGTTGGATTGGTGTCCAACTTCTTGGGAGCACTCCAATTGCCTGTGGGAGCAACTGTCTTGCTCAATTTCTAAAAGCTGGCGCGATCCGTGTGGGAGCGGCCTTGTGTCGCGAAAGGGCTGCACAGCAGCCCCGGGATTTCAGCGTCGGTGCAAATAATGCTGGGGCCGCTTCGCGGCCCTTTCGCGACACAAGGCCGCTCCCACAGGCCGGTGTTCAGCTTCAGCCCAGCGCAGTGTCGAGAAACATCATCACCGCAAACCCACCCATCAACCCCGGGTAATGGAGCTGGGAGCATCGCTGGGCAGCTAGGTCGAGCCGGCGCTGGAAGCCCTGAAGGTCGCCGTACATCTGAAGCCTGGCATAGGCTTTGTGGGAGCCTTGTGTCGCGATGGGCTGCGCAGCAGCCCCAATGGCCTTGAAAACAAAAAGCCCCCGTGCTTTTCAGCGCGGGGGCTTTTTGTAGAATGTGGCGGTGAAGAAGGGATTTGAACCCTTGATACGATTTCTCGTATACACACTTTCCAGGCGTGCTCCTTCGACCACTCGGACACTTCACCGTTTCTCTTCAAGCCTTGCGGCCTGTCGAGGTGCGCTAATTTAGTGAAAGACTTTCCCTTTGGCAAGCATTTTTTTCAATTTTTTCATGTATTTGCACTTGGGCTGCCATGAGCACTGACCGACCAGTCAGCCTTGCTGCTTTACCTCGCCCCTGGCGCTGGGTAACGTCGTCGCCACGCCAACAAAAGGACTCTGCCATGAGCGAGCTGATTACCTACCACGCCGAAGACGGCATCGCCACCCTTACCCTGAACAACGGCAAGGTCAATGCCATCTCGCCGGACGTCATCACTGCCTTCAATGCAGCGCTGGACCGCGCTACCGAGGAGCGTGCAGTAGTGATCATCACCGGGCAGCCGGGCATTCTGTCAGGCGGTTACGACCTCAAGGTGATGACCCGCGGCCCCAAGGACGCCATCAGCCTGGTCACCGCCGGTTCCACCCTCGCCCGCCGGCTGCTGTCGCACCCGTTCCCGGTGGTGGTCGCCTGCCCCGGCAATGCGGTGGCCAAGGGCGCCTTCCTGCTGCTGTCGGCCGACTACCGCATTGGCGTCGATGGGCCATACAAGGTATGCCTGAACGAAGTGCAAATCGGCATGACCATGCACCACGCCGGCATTGAACTGGCCCGCGACCGCCTGCGCCGCTCGGCCTTCCACCGCTCGGTGATCAATGCCGAAGTATTTGACCCGCAGGGTGCCGTGGATGCCGGCTTCCTCGACAAGGTGGTACCGGCCGAGCAGTTGCAGGAAGCGGCAATGACTGCAGCACGAGAGCTGAAGAAGCTGAACATGCTGGCGCACAAGAACACCAAGCTGAAAGTGCGCAAAGGGCTGCTGGAGGCGCTGGACAAGGCGATCGAGCTGGATCAGCAGCATATGGGCTAGACGCACGGGCCCTTTTCGCGGGCTTGCCCGCGAAAAGGCCGGAACAGGCCTGCACCAAGGTTTGCCCCAACCAGTGCACACCCGTACACTGCCCCGCGACCGTCTGGTGTGAGCCGTACCATGCTTTATTCATTGCGTATGTTCCTGCTGGGGCTGCATTTTCTTGCCGTTGGCGCCGTGGGCCTGATCATTGGTCTGTGCCGCCCCTTCAACCCTGACAACAGCCGCGTTTTCGCCCGGCTCTACAGCTTGCCGGCCACCTGGCTGATGCGCATCAAGGTCAAGGCCGAAGTCGGCCCATTGTGGGACCATCCACCCGGGTGTGTGATCGTGGCCAACCACCAGTCCAACTTCGACCTGTTCGTGCTGGGCCAAGTGGTGCCGCAACGCACCGTCGCCATCGGCAAGAAGAGCCTGGGCTGGATCCCGCTGTTCGGCCAATTGTTCTGGCTGGGCGGCAACGTGCTGGTCGACCGCAAGAATGCCTATCAGGCACGCAGGGCCATACAGAAGACCACCCGGGTTCTGCAGGACGACACCTCGATCTGGATTTTCCCCGAAGGCACCCGCAATCCCGGCGAGCATTTGCTGGCGTTCAAGAAAGGCGCGTTTCACATGGCCATCGAGGCCGGTGTGCCGATCGTGCCGGTCTGCGTCAGCCGCTATGCCAGGCGCCTGAGCCTGAACAGCTGGCGCCAGCGCACGGTGATTGTGCGCTCGCTGCCGCCCATTGCCACGACGGGCATGACGCTGCAGGACCTGCCCGCGCTGATCGAGCAATGCCGGGTGCAAATGCAGCAGTGCATTGACCGCATGGAAAAAGAACTGGCCTGATCCGGGGTTGCTCTGGAGCCGGGTACAGCCCAAGCTGTATCCGTGTTCAATCGAATAAGCGGACAACCATGGGTCGAGTCGTGGCATCGGCGGTGTACAGCGCCGGCAGAAAGGTCACCAACATCAGCATCGACGAAGGCAGCGAGTGGGCGCGCAAGCCGGGGCATTTTGTGTGGATCGGCCTGGAAGAGCCCAATGCCGAAGAGCTGGCCAACCTGCAGTCGCAGTTCAACCTGCACGAACTGGCCATCGAAGATGCCCTGGAAAAACACAGCCGGCCCAAGCTGGAAACCTTCGGTGACGCGTTGTTCATCGTCACTTATTCGCCAGTGCGCCACGAAGGCAAACTGGAATTCATCGAGACCCATATCTTCGCGGGCAACGGCTACATCATCACCTGCCGCAACGGCCACTCCAAATCCTACGCCATGGTCCGCCAGCGCTGCGAGGCTCGGCCCCTGCTGCTGGAACATGGCGAAGACTTCGTGCTGTACGCCCTGCTCGACTTCGTCACCGAGAACTACCAACCGGTCAGCGAGGCCATTCATGGCGAGATCGAAGCGCTGGAGGAAAGCGTACTGGGCGGCTCGCTGCGGGAAGACGACATCCGCCGCCTGCACAGCCTGCGCCGTGACATCCTGCGCCTGCGCCGCTACGTGGCACCCCTGGTTGAAGTGAGCGAAGAACTGCAGCGCCTGAGCTTCCCGTTCATCGACAAGAACATGCGCCCGTACTTTCGTGATGTGCAAATTCACGTGACACGGCAGATGGAAGACTTGGCCGGCATACGCGACATTGCCAGCCAGACGATCGAGATCGGCATGCTGCTGGAATCGTCACGGCAAAGCATCGTGCAGCGCAAATTCGCGGCCTGGGCGGCGATTCTGGCATTCCCTACAGCCATTGCCGGGGTTTACGGGATGAACTTCCAGAACATGCCGGAGCTGAGCTGGCACTACGGTTACTTCGCGGTACTGGGGGTGATTGCGACGGGGTGTGCCGGGTTGTATGCCAGCTTCAAGAAATCGGGTTGGCTTTGATGGCCTCTTCGCGGGCGTGCCCGCGAAGGGTTGCCACCGATTAAGCGGCGCTGTCGCTGGCCTTTGATGGCTGCTGGATGAACCGCAACATCCACTCCCCTACCAAATCACCCTGGTGCTCGGTGGCCAGGCTGGCAACGGCCTTGTGGTACACCTCGTCACCCAGGTATTCCTGGCGCGCATCGAGCAGTGCGCGGGAGTAGTCATGCACGAATTCCGGGTGACCCTGGAAGCACAGCACCTGGTCGCGAATGTGGTACGCCGCGTTCGGGCAGAAATCGCTGGAGGCGATCACCGTAGCGCCTTCCGGCAGTTCGGTCACCTGGTCCTGGTGACTGATCAGCAAGGTCAGCTCCGACACCTCCGGGTCCATCCAGGGCGCATGCGCCGCCAACGAGTAGCGATGAATACCCACGCCCCAGCCTTGCTCAGCCCGCTCGGCCTTGCCACCCAGGGTCAAGGCCAGCAACTGGTGGCCAAAACATACGCCCAGCAGCTTTTCACCGCGCTCGTACAGCTTGAGCAGGTAGGCCTTTAGCGTCTGGATCCACGGGTCGGTACCGAACGAATCGGCCTTGCTGCCCGTCACAAGGTAGGCATCGAACTTTTCACTGTCGGCGGGATAGTCGCCGTGCATCACGTTGTACACACAAAATTCGGCGGCAATCGGCTGACGCGAGAAGAGCTGCTCGAACATCCTGCCGTAGCCCTGATATTGCGCCGTCAACTCCGGTCGCAGGACATCGGTTTCAAGGATGCAGATGCGTAACGACATAGGGGTAGTCCTGAACGACATGGGTGGGAATCTGCTGTAGAGACTGCCGCGAAAGGCACGTACAAGCAAGTAGGCTGCACTGACGAACGGTCACATTTCGTCGGCGCCTGCCGGGTGCTTGCGCCACTGTCTAGATAGAGCGTGTCAGCTAGATAGCACTTAGCCTCATAGCCAGAGGAATGGTTTTAGTGCACGGTTAGAACAAAGGGTTCTCAAATATGGATAACGCACACCCTACTGTTGAAGGTATATCCACTTTCAAGCGGCAAGCAGTCCGGCGCCATTCAACGCCACTGCGATCGACCCGAAGCGCGACAAGGAAGCCAACGGGTATTCAGGAATAACAACAAGAAGGCGGTCCGCCATGTTCAGACAATCGAAAATTCGCCAAGCTGGGCTCATTTTATTTGCCACCACGTTGCTGTTGATCTTGCCGAACCTGACACGTTTGTTTGGCTGACTGCGGCGGTGGCGCCAACGGGCAACGCACAGGTAACCTGCTGGCCTTGATGGTCGGAGATCGCCTATGCGCCACTGCCTTGCCCTGCTAGCGTTGCTCCTGAGCCTGCCATTGTCGGCGGCGCAACTGCACCTTGAACTGGGCGCGACACCGCGCCAGTGGAGCAGCGCCGAACTGCTTGGCCACCCTGAGGCCCAGGACATCAGCATCGAACAGGACGTATCCTACAAACGCCCCATGCACTATCGGGCGGTGCCACTGGTCACGCTGCTGAAAGGCGTGACTGCCAGCGATCACCTGCAGGCCGTGGCGCTGGATGGTTTTGCCGCCGAAATGCCCGCTGCGCCCTTGCTGCAGCAAGGGCCGGCACGGGCCTGGCTGGCCGTGGAAGACCCCGACACGCCGTGGCCGTCACTGGGTCCAGGCAAGCCAAGTGCCGGGCCGTTCTACCTGGTGTGGACTGCGCCGCAGGCCAGCGGCATCCGCCCTGAGCAGTGGCCATTCCAGATCGCCACCCTTCGCAAGCTGGCCCCGGTGGACCAGCGATTTCCTGCGCTGCTACCCGACCCGAAGCTGCCGGCCGACAGCCCGGTGCGCCAGGGCTTTGCCCTGTTCCAGCAGAATTGCCTGGTGTGCCACCGGTTGAACGGTGCGGGGGATGGGCAGGTGGGGCCGGACTTGAATGTGCCGTATAACCCGACCGAGTATTTTCAGCCGGTTTATTTACGCAAGTTGATACGCGACCCGCAAAGCCTGCGGCGGTGGCCGCAGGCGAAGATGCCGGGGTTTGCCGAAAGTGTGTTGAGTGAACAGGAACTGGATGCGCTGCTGGCCTATTTGGGGCACATGGCAGCGCGTAAGCCTTGAGGGCCTCTTCGCGGGTAAACCCGCGCCTACACGGTGGTGGAGGGTGGACACAGGTCGTCGTAGGCGCGGGTTCACCCGCGAAAGGGCCGGTCCTGCTGGCCAATATCCCTGGCCGTTCATCGTTGCCGCCGCCACCGTATTCGCGGGTGAACCCGCTCCTACAACGGCAGGTGGTGTCCACCCTCCATCAATGTGTAGGCGCGGGTTAACCCGCGAACGGGCCAACACAAAACTGTCAGGCCGTGAGCCGTTCGTGCTTGACGCCCCACCCTTCCACCTCACCCCCATACGGTGTCACCAACTGCTCGAAGGCCTCTTCAAAGTCGCCAATCCCGCCATGGGTGGCGTACATGACCTTGCTCAGTTCCAGGTGCCAGGCACCGTCGCCCAGCTCCTTCACCTGGGCATTGAGCGATTCCCCGCGAAACTGCCCGGCTGCACGACGGGCCCCTGCTTCGTCCGGGAATACGGCATAGAACTCGATGGGGTGGATCTGGGTGAAGTCGAAACCGCCTGCTTTCATCTGGCGCAGGACGTTGCTGCTGATATCGTCGTTCTGGCTGCTCATGAATCGTCCTCCTGAATAAAGCAATGGATAGACTTTCCGTGCACTACGCACCTGCCGGCAAAGGCCGTGCAGTTCGAGCTGATGCAAGACGCGAATTGTAGCGGCGCCAACCCGCAGAACAGGCAGGCCCTTCTCCAGCGTAGTGCCTGCCAAGGCACCACGCAAACGTGTGGTTCAGGGGACTTCGTGAATGCTGGTGATGGTCACACCACTATGCTCTTTGAGCCAGCGTGCGGTCGGGGAGATGATACGGTCCTGGAAGTCGTTGAGGTCCAGCTCGTCCATCACCGGAAACAGGTGTGAGCGGATGGCCCGCGCAACGTCTTCCTCGCTGGGGCAATGCTCGGCATGCAACAGCAATGTGGACGGTTCGCCCTTCTGGTCGGCAAAAATGACTTCCCACTCTTTCATTGAACGGACCCTCTCAGTCAACGAACACCAGGTGTGTGATGCCTGAATAACTGACCTTGGGGCGGGGATAATGTTCAGTCCGGGAAATTGTGCGGGGCCCATTTGCAGGCTTGCCCGCGCCCACAGGGCCAGCACAAGGTTCGAACCCTGTGCGAGCCTGTGGGCGCGGGCAAGCCCGTGAATGGGCCGCAACGCGGCCCTGGTTTACTTCGGTGTGCCGTGCACCACGCCAGCGGTGTTATCCAGCAGGCTCTTGGTCGCCGTCTGGATATACGCTTCCAGCTTCTTGAGCATTTCCGGCTGGTCCGGGCTTTCGATCAGTTCGGCCTTGAACTCGCTGCCCAACTGGTAGCGGTACATCCGCGGGCTCATGTCCTTGGACTCGATCAGGATACGGTCACCCTGTACCAACCCGACAATCTGCTCGCTGCCCGACGGCTTGATCATGCCCACGCCCTGGTCACCCTCGGGCAGGTTGAGCAGGTCACGCCCCCAGCACTGGTGGCGAGCCTTGCCACCCAGGCGGCCCATGATGGTCGGCACGATGTCGACCTGGGTACCCACGGTGTGGTTCACCGCACCGAACTTCTCCTGAATGCCCGGGGCAATCAGTAGCAGCGGCACGTTGAAGCGGCCCAGGTCCAGCTCGGTAACCTGCTGGTGGTTGCCAAAGCCATGGTCACCGACGATGACGAACAGGGTGTCCTTGAAGTAAGGCTCCTTACGCGCCTTCTCGAAGAACTGGCCCAGCGCCCAGTCCGAATAACGCATGGCGGTCAGGTGCTCGTCCAGACGGCCCTGGCCGGTCACTTTCTCTACCGGCAAGTCCTTCGGCAGGGCGTACGGCGTGTGGTTGGACAGCGTCTGCAGCAGCGCGTAGATCGGCTTCTTGCCATCATGCTTGGCCAGTTCTTCGTTGCCGCGGTCGAACATGTCCTGGTCGGACACACCCCAGGTCGGGTCGGAGAACACCGGGTTGACGAAGTCATTACGGCCGATGAAGGTGGTCATCCCCTGGTTGCCGAAGAACCCGGACTGGTTGTCCCAGGCAAAGTCGCCGTTGTAGACGTACACGTCGTCGTAGTCACGGGCGCTGAGCAGGGCCGGCAGGCCCGACAGCTTATGGCCGCCTTCCGGGGTCTGCATCAGGTATTCGAAACCTGGCAGGTTGGGGAAGCAGGCCATGGTGGCGAACATGCCCTGGTGGGTATGGGTGCCGTTGGAGAAGAAGCGGTCGAACAGCAGGCCTTCTTTGGCCAGCTTGTCGAAGTACGGGGTGATGTTGTTGGGGCTGCCAAGCGCGCCTACCGAGTGGCCGGCGAAGCTTTCCATCAGGATCACCACCACGTTCTTGATCGGCAGGGTACGGTCAGCCGGCGGCACAAAGTCGCGGCGGATAGCGGCTTCGTCGGCGTCGACCAGCGTGTCGTGGGCGGTCAGCAGTTGCTCACGCACACTTTGCGTGGCCACGTCCTGCTGCAGGACTGGCTTCCAGATGTTGGCACGGTCCTCGCCAAAACGGCTCTTGGCAGCGTCGATCAGGGTCAGGGTGCCGTTCAGGCCCAGCTGGTTGACGAAGTTGGAGTCCGTGGTGAAGGCATCACCCCAGCGCATCGGCGGGCCCTGGCGCAGGGTGCCACGGGCAGCGACCACGGCCACCAGCAAGATCACCATGAATACCGCCAGGCGCTTGTACCACGGGGCAACGCGGTACAGGCCTTCGGCACGGGTGGCGCGATCGATACCTTTGAACAGCAGGCTCAGCAGCCAGGTCCCGAAGGCCCAGGCCAGCAGGTAGCGGACCACCGGGAAACCGTACCAGAGCATGCTCATGACGGTTTTCGGGTCTTCCTTGATGTATTGGAAAACCAAGCCGTTGAGGCGCTGGTGGAACTCGCGGTAGAAGTCCATTTCCATCAGGCCGAGGAACATCACCACGCTCGAAGCGAGGGTCAGCCAGAAACGGAACACGCCACGCCGGGCCATGGCCCAGGGGCTGAGGATGGCCAGCAGCAGCGGAATACTGATGTAAACCACCACCCGCAGGTCGAAGCGCAAGCCGTTGAGGAAGCCTTCGGCGACCGTCGAATAAGGGGTATCGCCGACCATGTCGTTGTTGTAGGCCAGCAGCGCCAGGCGCACGAGGCTGAGCATCAGCATGATCACCAGGCCGCTGAGCAGCGTGTAGGCCAGGTGGGATTTCAAGGTCGGCGAAAATGACGTTCGCGCGCCCTGTTGCTTCAAGGCGTCCGTGTTAGCCATGAATGGGAAGGTCCTAGGATTGCGGTTTGCGAAGAGGCGATGGCGCTAGGCCAACGCAGCATTATGCGGGTGCGGATTCTGTTTAAACCAATGTGAAAATTTTGTCACGGCCCTATTACTGGCTATGTCAGTAACGCGCCTAGAGCCGCACATTTCCCCGCGGCCCGGCAATCGCCCAGATCACCAGCCCCACCACCGGCAGCAAGGCGATCAACAAGATCCACAACACCTTGATGCCCACCTCGCTGCCACTCTTGATCACGTTGAGAATGGCCCAGATATCCAGCGCCAGAATGATCAGCCCGACCAGGCTGTTGAAGGTAGATCCCATGTCTGAATTCCTGTCCAGAGGCTTTGCTGCACAGCATAGTCAGCTATCGCACCAATAGAAGGGAATCCTTGGCGGATGTCGCAGGTCCCTCGGTAGACTGACTGCATTCACTGATTCGAGGTTCGCATGCCGCCCACTCACAGCCAAAGCGCCGCCCCCTCTTCACTGCTGCAGGCCTGGCGCCAGCAGGTTTCCGATACCCCCTGGCTCAGCGCCGGCCTGGGGCTGAGCCTGCTGGCGGTGTGCGTGCTGCTGGCCGCCAGCCTCTGGAACGCGGTGAACGGCGACCATGCCGACAACCTGCACCTGGCCATGCTGGGCGGGTTGTCCGGCTTTGGGGCCACCGCACTGGGCGCCGTGCTGGCAGTGGTGCTGCGCGATGTCAACGCGCGCACCCAGGACGTGATGCTGGGCTTTGCTGCCGGCATGATGCTGGCGGCCAGCTCGTTTTCGCTGATTTTGCCGGGCCTGGAGGCTGCCCGAGAGATCACGGGCAACGGCCCGGCCGCTGCGTTTACCGTGGTGCTGGGCATGGGCCTGGGTGTGCTGCTGATGCTGGGCCTGGACCGCTTCACCCCGCATGAACACGAAAGCACCGGCCCGTGCGGCCCCGAAGCCGAGCGCATCAGCCGGGTGTGGCTGTTTGTGCTGGCGATTACCCTGCACAACCTGCCTGAAGGCATGGCGATTGGCGTGAGCTTTGCCAATGGCGACATGAACATCGGCCTGCCACTGACCAGTGCCATCGCCATTCAGGACATCCCCGAGGGGCTGGCCGTGGCGCTGGCCTTGCGCGCCACGGGGCTTTCCAACCTGAAGGCCGCGTTGGTGGCGATAGGGTCGGGCCTGATGGAGCCGCTAGGGGCGGTGATCGGGCTGGGGATTTCTACCGGCTTTGCCCTCGCCTACCCGATCAGCATGGGGCTGGCGGCGGGGGCGATGATCTTTGTGGTCAGCCACGAGGTGATCCCCGAAACCCACCGCAACGGGCACCAGACAGCGGCGACCCTGGGGTTGATGGGTGGGTTTGCGGTGATGATGTTTCTCGACACTGCGCTGGGCTGAAGATTGATATTTCGTGAGCCGGCCTCTTCGCGGGCTCGCCCGCTCCCACAGGGATATCACAGGGCCTGATGCGGTGGAGTATCTGTGGGAGCGGCCTTGTGTCGCGAAAGGGCCGCGAAGCGGCCCCGGCATTATTTGCATCGACGCTGAAATCCCGGGGCTGCTGTGCAGCACTTTCGCGACACAAGGCCGCTCCCACACGGATCGCGCCAGCTTTCAGAAATTGAGCAAGACAGTTGCTCCCAAAAGGACTGCGCCAGGCTTTAGATGTGTACGGCGACTTTCAACGCTTCCAGCGCCGGCTCGACCTTGATGCCCAGCGCTGCCCCCAGCTCCATTACCCGCGCCAGGTCCTGCTGCCCCACCATGACCATCTGCAGTTCATCATCGAGCAACTGGCTGAAGTTGAGCAGCACATAACCACCGGCCTCCTTGTTCAGCGCGCCCATCTGCACCTGGATACGGTTGAGCGCGGTCAGTGGCTCGGTACGGGCCAGTTGCTTGGGCTTGAGGGTAAACGGCACGCTGTTGTCGAACGAGTCGCTGATCTGCTGGAACAGCGCCTGGTAGCTGTCGGCCTGGAACACCACGGTATCCGGCAGGCTGCCCAGCACCACCCATTCGCCCAGGGGAATCGGGAAAGTGTCGTCGTAGTTGATGTCAGGGTTGGCGGCCAGAAAGGCGACAGGGTCGGCGTAGGCCTGGGCGGCCTCGTCGGCGATACGCTCGATGTCTGCCTCACGCATGCAGCCTGCGCCAATGAGGCTGATGAATTCGAGCAACTGAGTTTTCATGAAAGGGGGCCTGCGACGGGTGAAAAGTCGCCAAGGATAGCCGCAAATGCCCCTAGGCGGTTAGCCGGCCTGTGCTTGCAGGCGCGCGGCAGTGTCTGCTGCGCCCATGGTTTGCGCCGCCATCAGGGCGGTGATGCCGCGGGCGTCCTGGTGCGCCGGGTCGGCCCCCTGGGCCAGCAGATAGTCGAGGATTTCGCTGCGGTTGAACATCGCCGCCAACATCAGCGCGGTGCGACCGTCCTGTGCGGCGGCATCCACCGGCACGCCATGCTCCACCAGCAGGCGAATCATCGCCAGGTCCCCTTTGAATGCGGCACCGGCAATCGGCAGCTGGCCATTGTCGTTGGCAATCAACGGATCGGCACCTTGCGCCAGCAGCACCCGCACCGCCTCGTGGTGGCCGTGGTAGCTGGCCAGCATCAGCAAGGTATCGCCCTTGTGATTACGCAGGTTGGCCGGCAGGCCGCTGGCAAGCAGGCGCCCGAGCATGTCGGCGTCGCCCTGGCGGGCACGTTCGAACACCTGCTCGGCGAACGCAGCGGTTTCGTCATCGGTCATGGTGGCAGGTGCGGGTTGGCTGGACATAGGGAACCTCCTGGCATAATTGATGGCCCAAGTGTTCGTCAGGCATGCCATTGCGGTCAAAGGTTCAGATTCTATAAGGCCGATAGGCAAACCCTGACCCGTGCAAAATGCACTGTGCAAAATGCACGACCGTGCAGCCTGCACGATGCCGCTTCTGCAAATTACCCGTAACCTCCTGTATTTACTGAGTTTTTCGCCAAACAGGATTCTGGCACGGTCACTGCAACCATCAACTCACGTCTGCCACACACCAGCCAGGAGTTGATATGGACCTCATCCAGCAAAAGTTCGCCTCGGTATTTTCGGCCTATCAAGTGAATACCAAAGCCCGGCCCGATGGCGGTGTACTGCTTACCCTGCGCGCAGCGGATGGCAAGGTTACCCGCCGGGTGCTGACCTATGGGCAATTGCACAGTGCCGAACAGCTGTCCTGGGCGATCAGTGCCATCCGTCGTGACCTGGCTGAAGAGGCCAGTGAGTTGCCGGTCATCTCGATGCTGCAGAGCCAGCAGCGGTTTGCCTTGCCGACTTACCGCTGAGGGGCGTATTGCCTGAACTGGCCTCTTCGCGGGTGAACCCGCTCCTACGACCGACGGTTGCGCCGCCCTTGGCATCGCGCAGTCAATGTAGGAGCGGGTTAACCCGCGAAGAGGCCGGCAATGCCATTACAACTCGTCGATCCCCAGAAACGCCCGCGCCGTTGCATCCCCGGTAAACCGCGCCTCCACACCCTGCTCGCTGCCATACAAGCGCAACGCCAGGCAAAACGGTGTATCACCCAGCTCAACCCAGCGCCGCGTCCCGGCCGGCACCAGCAGCTGGTCACCCTTCTCGCACAGCACCGAATACACCCATTCCCCCAGCCGCAGGCCAACCTGCGCTCGCCCGCTGACCACGGCGAAGAGCTCGTCGGCATCATGCACATGCTCATCACGCACATCGACCTGTGCCGGGTCTTCACCGTCGCGGTTGAGCAGCGCGAAGGCCTTGCTGCCATGCGCCGTCATCAACTCATCCAGATACACGCGGCAAACCTCCAGCACCTCGTCCTGGGCCGTGCCCGGGCGCACCCGCAGGCCAGGTTCGGCATGCACAAAGCGCACGCCCTGCTCGGCCAACGTAGCGGCGATGTCGTCGTGGTGAGTCAGCACCTTGTTCGGCAGTGCCGGGCTGGCGGGGTGGAAAACGCTGAGAATGCTCATCAGGGGCGGGTCCTGGTCGGTTGCGAACAAAGGGCAATGATAACGGCTGCGGCCAAGGCTGCGGCACTGGCCATACCAAAGGTGAAGGTGGGGCCCAGCAGCTTCCAGCTGTAGCCTGAGTACAGCGCCCCCAGCGCACCGCCGGTACCCGACAGCGCGGCGTAAAGCGCCTGGCCCTGGCCCTGCTGGCGGGCACCGAAGCTGGCCTGGACGAACGCGATGCTGGCGGCATGGAAGCAGCCGAAGGTGGCCGCGTGCAGCAGCTGGGCGAAGATCAGTACTGCCGGCTCCTGGGCCAGGTTGCCCAGCAGCAGCCAGCGCAATGCCGCCAGCAGGAAGCTGACCAACAGCACGCGCTGTACGCTGAAACGGGCGAACAGGCGGCTCATGACCATGAACATCAGCACCTCGGCCACCACCCCAAGCGCCCATAACAGGCCGATGGCACCGCGCGTGTAGCCCAAGTGCTCCAGGTGCAGGGTAAGGAAGGTGTAGTACGGCCCGTGGCTGAGCTGCATCAGGGCCACGCACGCGTAGAACGCGATCACCCCCGGGGCACGCAACTGTTGCAGGAAGCCTTCCGTGCCGCTGCGCCCGCCCTGTTCCACTGGCTGGGCATTGGGCACCCACAGGCTGGCGGCAACGATGCCGGCCATGATCGTGAACAGCGCCACCGGGTAGATGTCCAGGCTCAACCACTCGAACAAGCGGCCCAGGCCAACCACGGTGAGGATGAAACCGATCGAACCCCACAGACGTACCTGGCTGTAGCGCGACGTTTGCCCGTGCAGGTGGGCCAAGGTGATGACCTCGAACTGCGGCAGCACTGCATGCCAGAAGAACGCGTGCAGGGCCATGACCAGCGCCAGCCAGGCGTAGCTTTTGCCAAAGAAGATCAGGGCGAAGGTGGCCAGGGTGCACAGCGCGCCAAGGCGGACGATCAACAGCCGCTGCCCCGTGCGATCGCCCAGCCAGCCCCACAGGTTGGGGGCCACGCAGCGCATCAGCATGGGGATGGCCACCAGCTCGCCGATGCGCGCCGGGGAGAAGCCCAGGTGGTCGAAGTACAGCGCCAGGAACGGTGCGGTGGAGCCCAGCAGGGCGAAATAGAACAGGTAGAAGCTGGACAGGCGCCAGTAGGGGATGGGTTGCATGGGGTGGCCTTGTGGGGACCTGGGCCGGCCTCTTCGCGGGTGAACCCGCGCCTACGCGGATTTCACCCTGTCACTGCACCTGAGGGCAGTGATATCCCAATGTAGGAGCGGGTTTACCCGCGAAGAGGCCGGTGCAGTTGGATCAGCGCTGGCCCAGCACCGGGGTATTCACTTGCACATCGGCATTCTGCGCACGGTGGCGCAGCAGGTGGTCCATCAGCGCAATGGCCATCATCGCCTCGGCAATCGGCGTGGCACGAATGCCCACGCACGGGTCATGGCGGCCCTTGGTGATGACGTCCACCGGGTTGCCATCGACATCGATCGAGCGGCCCGGGGTGGTGATGCTGGAAGTGGGCTTCAGTGCCAGGTGGGCAACGATCGGCTGGCCCGAGGAAATACCGCCCAGAATGCCGCCTGCATTGTTGCTGAGGAAGCCTTCCGGGGTCAGTTCGTCCCGGTGCTCGGTGCCGCGCTGGGCCACACTGGCGAAGCCGGCGCCGATTTCCACGCCCTTGACCGCGTTGATGCTCATCAGCGCATGGGCCAGCTCTGCATCCAGGCGGTCGAAGATCGGTTCGCCCAGCCCGGGCATCACGCCTTCTGCAACCACGGTGATCTTGGCGCCCACCGAATCCTGGTCTCGGCGCAGCTGGTCCATGTAGGCCTCCAGCTCAGGTACTTTGTCCGGATCAGGGCTGAAGAAGGCGTTCTGCTCCACCGACTCCCAGGTCTTGAACGGGATTTCGATCGGGCCCAGCTGGCTCATGTAGCCACGCACGGTGATGCCCTGGGTGGCCAGGAACTTCTTGGCGATAGCGCCGGCGGCCACACGCATGGCGGTTTCGCGGGCCGAGCTGCGGCCGCCGCCGCGGTAGTCGCGGATACCGTACTTGTGGTGGTAGGTGTAGTCGGCGTGGGCCGGGCGGAACAGGTCCTTGATGGCCGAGTAGTCCTTGGACTTCTGGTCGGTGTTGCGGATCAGCAGGCCGATCGAGCAGCCGGTGGTGCGGCCTTCGAACACGCCGGAAAGGATTTCTACCTCGTCGGCTTCCTGGCGCTGGGTGGTGTGCCGGCTGGTGCCGGGCTTGCGCCGGTCGAGGTCGTGCTGCAGGTCGGCGAGGGAAATTTCCAGGCCCGGAGGGCATCCATCGACAATGGCGACCAACGCCGGGCCATGGCTCTCGCCAGCGGTGGTGACAGTGAACAGCTTGCCGTAGGTATTGCCGGACATGGACGCTCCGCGAGTTCTGCCTGAAATGGACGAAAGCAGCAGTATACAGATGCTTTGATCGCCTGTGCGGGCCTCTTCGCGGGCATGCCCGCTCCCACAGGATCACCACAGATCCAAATGCTGTGAAATACCTGTGGGAGCGGGCGTGCCCGCGAAAGGGCCGAACCTGCCATTCGCTTCCCAGAACCTTCCCGCCAACAGTGGGTCAAACCCACATCTCCCCATGTAGTACCGCATGATGTCGCGCCTCGTCGCCTTGCTCTTCCTGCTGTGCACCGGCCTGGCCCAGGCCGCCGCCCCCACTGTACTGCAACGCCCGATCGACCTGGACACCGGCCAGGGCGTGCTGCACGGCAGCCTGCTGCTGCCGCAACAGGCCACCCCGCCGCCAGTGGTGCTGATCATCGCCGGCTCCGGCCCCACCGACCGCGACGGCAACAACCCGGCGTCGGGCCGGGTCGACAACCTCAAGCGCCTGGCCCTGCTGCTGGCCAACGAGCACATTGCCAGCGTGCGTTACGACAAACGCGGGGTGGCCGCCAGCCAGCCGGCCACGCCTGACGAGCGTGACCTCAGCGTGGAGCGCTACGTGGCCGATGTGGTCGCCTGGAGCCGCAAGCTCAAAGCCGACCCGCGCTTCGGCCCGCTGATCCTGATTGGCCACAGCGAAGGCGCACTGATTGCCAGCCTGGCCGCCGAGCAGGCTGGCGCCAGCGCAGTCATCACCCTGGCCGGCAGCGGCCGGCCGCTGGCCGAGGTGCTGCACGAACAACTGGCCCAGCGCCTGCCGCCCGCGCAACTGGCCGGTGGCAGTGCCCTGCTCGACCGCCTGCAGGCCGGGCAGACCAGCCTGGATGTGCCAGCGCCGCTGCGCCAGGTGTTTCGCCCCAGCGTGCAGCCGTACCTGATTTCGCTGTTCCAGCAAAACCCGGCAGCCGCCTTTGCCCGCCTGCCCATGCCCGCGCTGATCGTGCAGGGGCGCAACGACGTGCAGGTGGACGTGGCCGACGCCCAACGGCTGAAAGCGGCCAAGCCAGATGCACAACTGGTCCTGATTGATGGCATGAACCACATGCTGCGCATCAGCCCCAAGAGCATGAGCCAGCAGCGCGACAGCTACCTCAACCCCGAGCTGCCGCTGGCGCGTGAGCTGGGCGAGCGAATTGTGACGTTCATCCAGCATTTGCCTTCGGCGTAAGTCAAACAGGCTCAGGTCTCAGCCATGCCTGCCGATACAGCAGGCATAGCTGAGGACAAGCCCTGATGACCACCTCCCCCACCGCCGTCGAGCCGGCCGAAGAACCCCAGGAAATCCCCGCCCTGCCCTGGGCCGAGCTGACCGCCGAACATTTCCAGCTGCTGCGCCTGGCAGCACTGCCTACCGACCGCAGCACCGGCGCGCGGCCGCTGCGTTTTGTGCAGTTCGGCTATGCCGAGCGCCATGACAAGGCACACAGCCTGCTGCGCATGGAAATCCAGCTGCCTGGGCAGAAAGTACACAAAGAGCAGAACCGCCTGGACATCCGCGTCGACCATGCCGAGCGCCTGGTGCGTATTGGCAATGAACATGGCCTGCAACTGGAACCGGTGAACCGTGGCATCGGCCGTTTCATGCTGGCCCAGGCCGCGCAGTGGTTGCAGCGCAGGTGGTCGCACTACCGGGTTGAAGGCATGGCGCTGCCGAGCAAGGATGCCCTGAACGAGGACTCACGCCTGCGCCGTGACCACTGCTTGCGCGGGGTGGGTATCGAGGTGCAGTACGAGGACAGCCAGCACCTGAAGGGCCGTACCGCGGATATGACGGTGGGCCAGCTCAAGGCCGCCTGGAGCAACGAGCGCCTGCAGCGGGTGGAGATTCTGGATGCCGCCAACCTGCTGCAGCAGGCGGACCAGCAACTGCAGGAAAAGGAAGGGCAACTGCGCGAGCGGGATGAGCGCGTGGCCAAATACCAGCGCGAAGACGGCGGATTGCGTTTCACCATTACCTGCCTGGTGGCGTTTGCCGTGTTCCAGGCAGGGCTGTTGATCTGGATTGCAACCCGCTAAGACCGCATCTGCCGGTGAAGATTGGGGCCGCTTCGCGGCCCATCGCGACACAAGGCCGCTCCCACAGATTGATCGCGCACCTTGTGAGGCCTTGTGTCGCGATGGGCTGCAAAGCAGCCCCAAATAGCCTAAACGCGGGCCTTGAACAATTCCTGATGCTGGCGGCACTGCTCGGCGGTGAGCATGAACACCCCGTGCCCGCCACGCTCGAATTCCAGCCAGGCAAAGTCCACCTCGGGGTACAACGCCTCGACATGCACCTGGCTGTTGCCCACTTCGACAATCAGCAAACCCTTCTCGGTCAGGTGGTCAGCCGCTTCGGCCAGCATCCGCCGTACCAGGTCCAGGCCGTCGCTGCCGCAGGCCAGGCCCAGCTCGGGCTCATGGTGGTACTCGGCCGGCATGTCGTCGAAGTCTTCGGCATCGACATACGGCGGGTTGGACAGGATCAGGTCAAAACGCTGCCCCGGCAAACCGCCAAAGCCATCGCCCTGCACGGTGTACACGCGCCCGTCCAGGCCATGGCGCTCGATGTTCTGGTTGGCCACTTCAAGGGCCTGGAACGACAGGTCGGCCAACACCACCTCGGCCTCGGGGAACACGTCAGCGGCGACGATGCCGATGCAACCCGACCCCGTGCACAGGTCCAGAATGCGCGCCGGCTCGCTGGCCAGCCACGGCTCAAAACGTTTTTCGATCAGCTGGCCAATGGGCGAACGCGGCACCAGCACCCGTTCGTCGACGATGAACGACATGCCGCAGAACCAGGCCTCGCCCAGCAGGTAGGCGGCCGGTACACGCTCTTCGATACGGCGCTTGAGCAGGTGCTGAAGGCGTACTCGCTCGTCGTCCTCGAGCATGCAGTCCAGGTAGCTGTCGGCCACCTCCCATGGCAGGTGCACCGCACCCAGCACCAGCAGGCGGGCTTCGTCCCAGGCGTTGTCGGCACCGTGACCGAAGAACAGGTCATGCTCGTGGAAGCGGCTGACCGCCCAGCGGATGTAGTCGCGCAGCGTGCGCAGACGGGATGTGATCACGGGGTACTCCTATTTTCAGACCGGACAAAAGTCTAACAGCCCCACCCGCACATTTGTTCCTTTGCCTTGCCCAAAGGCTAGCCACAGGCCAGTAACCATGCCGCTTGCGTTGTCAACCATTCCCATTGGCGCCAAGGCAGGGGAGAATAGGTATACAAAAGCCCTATCCAAGGAGCCCTTGATGTCCGTTCCAACCACGATGTTTCGCCTCACTGGCCGCGACTATCCGCCGGCCAAGCTGAGCCACGCCAGCCTGATCATCATCGATGCACAAAAGGAGTACCTCAGTGGTCCCCTGAAGCTGTCAGGCATGGACGAGGCCGTGGCCAACATCGCCAGGTTGCTCGACGCCGCCCGTAAAAGCGGCCGTCCGATCATCCATGTTCGCCACCTGGGCACTGTTGGTGGCCGCTTCGACCCCCAGGGGCCGGCTGGCCAGTTCATTCCGGGGCTGGAGCCGCTGGAAGGTGAAATCGTCATCGAAAAACGCATGCCCAACGCGTTCAAGAACACCAAGCTGCACGAAACTTTGCAGGAGCTGGGCCACCTGGACCTGATCGTCTGTGGTTTCATGAGCCATTCCAGCGTCAGCACCACCGTTCGCCGCGCCAAGGACTATGGTTATCGGTGCACCCTGGTAGAAGACGCGTCGGCCACCCGCGACCTGGCATTCAAGGACGGCGTCATTCCGGCCGCGCAGATTCACCAGTGCGAAATGGCCGTGATGGCTGACAACTTCGCTTGCGTCGCACCCACCGCGAGCCTGATCTGAGCGGCTTGCAGGACCGCCCGGCAGCCGGGCGGAACCCGATGGGCAGCAGCAGGTCGAATTCCGGATATCCACCGAGGAGAGCGGAATGAAGCTTAAAGGCAGTTTCGACGCCAAGCGCCTGCGCCCGCGCGAGCCGCGTAACTGGGGCGCCCGCCTGGCGGCCGGTCTGTCGGCCCTGCTGGCGACGCTGGGCGTATTGCTGGCCATGGCCGGCGTCGCCGGCCTGCTGGGCAACTACCCTGCCCTGCAGGAACTCAACGCCAACAAACCGTTGTCCAGCATCCTCACCGTGGCTGGCTTGCTGTTGCTGTGGCTGGGTGTGCGCTTCTGGCGGCGCAGCCGTATCCGCTTGCGCCGCGGGCGGGAGCTTAACCTGTCGCCGCACCTGATGAAGAAGCACGATTGAGACGCTGCCAACGCGGTCCTTGTGGGAGCGGCCTTGTGTCGCGAAAGGGCCGCAAAGCGGCCCCGGCAATTCATGCAGTGAACTGAAACCCTCGGGGGCGCTGCGCACCCCTTTCTCGACGCAAGGCAGTTGCCCCCCGATCGCACCGGCCTCAAGCCATGCGCAATCCCTGTAGGAGCGGGTTTACCCGCGAAGAGGCCCGCACAGGCTGCACACGGCCCCACAGTCGCGTAAACTACGTCGCCTACGTGGAGGCATCATGCAAGACGACGATTTTTCCCTGTTCAAGGCCGAAGTGCGCGGCGTAAAGCCGATCAGCCACGACCGTGCCGACGTCGGCAAGCCCAAGGCCGACCGCCAGAAGCTGGCCGGCCTGCGCCAGGCGGCGACCGTGCGCAGTGACAAGGCTTTGGTCATCGATGGCATGTCCGACCAGTTCGTCATCGACGTAGGCGCCGAAGACGAGCTGATGTGGCGCCGCGATGGCGTGCAGGAAGGCCAACTGCGCAAGCTGAAGCTGGGGCAGATTCCATTCGAGGGCAGCCTCGACCTGCACGGCATGACGGTGGAAAAGGCCCGCGAAACCTTGTGGGACTTCATCGCCGAAGCCACCAAACTGGAGGTGCGCTGCGTGCGGGTGACCCACGGCAAGGCCGCGCGCCTGGACGGCAAGCGCCCGATGATCAAGAGCCACGTCAACACCTGGCTGCGCCAGCACCCGCAAGTGCTCGGTTTTGCCTCGTGCAGTGCCCGCCACGGCGGCACCGGCGCGGTGTATGTGATGCTGAAGCGAACCATGCTCGAAGGCCGCGACGAGTAACGCCGCGCTTGCAGCGCCGCCCTCACCGCCGTACCCTTCGTTTTTGCGATTTTTTCCCACAGGTAGATCCATGTCCCTGGAACAGAACTACACCGAGATCCTCAGCCAGATTGGCGAGGACGTCTCCCGTGAGGGCCTGCTCGACACGCCCAAGCGGGCTGCAAAGGCGATGAAGTACCTTTGCCGCGGTTATGAGCAAACACTGGAAGAAGTCACCAACAACGCTTTGTTCAGCTCTGACAACAGCGAAATGGTGCTGGTCCGGGACATCGAGCTGTATTCGATGTGCGAACACCACATGCTGCCGTTCATTGGCAAGGCACACGTTGCCTACCTGCCGAAGGGCAAGGTACTGGGCCTGTCCAAGGTGGCACGTATCGTCGACATGTACGCCCGCCGCCTGCAGATCCAGGAAAACCTCAGCCGCCAGATCGCCGAAGCCGTGCAGCAGGTAACCGGTGCCGCGGGTGTGGCCGTGGTGGTCGAAGCCAAGCACATGTGCATGATGATGCGCGGTGTCGAAAAGCAGAATTCGACCATGATCACCTCGGTGATGCTGGGTGAGTTCCGCGATAACGCCGCCACCCGTAGCGAGTTCCTCAGCCTGATCAAGTGATTGGTTGCTGACCCCAAGCCGACCCTTCAGGGTCGGCTTTTGCATTTCAGGAGTTGTCCATGATCGTCAAAGCCCTGCGGGTTGGCCTCGGCCAGCTCATTGTGTTCGGTGACTGGATCAGCCGCCCGGCCAAACGCAAGCGCGACGCGGCCGCCCAGGCCCGCATCGAGCAAGCGGCCAAGGGGCTGGCGCTGTACCAGTTCCACGCCTGCCCGTTCTGCGTCAAAACCCGCCGCACACTGCACCGTTTGAACGTGCCGGTGGCGCTGCGCGACGCCAAGAACGACCCGGTGCACCGCCAGGCCCTGCAAGAAGGTGGCGGCCGGGTGAAAGTGCCATGCCTGCGCATTGAAGAAGCCGGCAAGGTGACTTGGATGTATGAGTCCAAGGCGATCATCGCTTACCTGGATGAGCGGTTTGCCGCCATCTGACTGACGCTGCAGATCCCTTGTGGGAGCGGGCGAGCCCGCGAAGCAGGCATCGCGGTGGTTGGCACGGGCTGCGCCCGTGTTCGCGGGCACGCCCGCTCCCACAAGGGTTGCGCAAGCGCCTGGAAAACAGGTCGGCTTTCAACCCACCATCGGCACATGCCGCGGGTGGCTGCTGACCCGCTCCAGCCAGGCCCTTACCGCCGGGTACTCCGCCAGGTCGAAGCCGCCCTGCTGCGCCACATGGGTGTAGGCATACAACGCCACATCGGCAATCGAGTAGTGCTCACCCACCAGGTAAGGCGTCATCTGCAACTGTCGCTCCATCACCTTCAGCGCCTTGTAGCCGCCCTTGTGCAATTTGCGGTACTCGTCCAGGCGCTCGTCCGGTAACCCCAGGTAGAACTGGATGAACCGCGCCACGGCAATGTACGGCTCATGGCTGTACTGCTCGAAAAACTGCCACTGCAGCACCTGGGTACGCAGGCGCGGCTCGCTGGGCAGGAACTCGCTGCCATCGGCCAGGAAGTTGAGAATGGCGTTGGACTCCCACAGGTAGCTACCGTCTTCCAGTTCCAGCACCGGTACCTTGCCGTTAGGGTTCATCGCCAGAAACTCGGGCGTTTCGGTCTCGCCCTTGAGGATGTCCACCGGGTGCCATTCATAGGGCCGGCCCAGCAGGCTCAACATGAGCTTGACCTTGTAACAGTTACCCGACTGGTAGTCGCCATAGACCTTGTACATCGACCCTCCCTGCAAAGCAGTTTCGCAATTGCGCCCAATATTTGGCGACTGTACGGCTAAAAGCAATGGCCGCTGTATGGCAAGGATCAACCTTGCTCGCTGTAGTCTGAAAAAACTGCTTACACCTTTACAAGGATTTTATTCATGACCGATGCCACTTCCGCACGCCTGCGGCCCCTGGCAGACACCTCCCCCTCGGCGGTGGTCGCCGGCTTCATTGCCATGCTCACCGGCTATACCAGTTCGCTGGTGCTGATGTTCCAGGCCGGCCAGGCGGCCGGGCTGACCACCGCGCAGATCTCGTCATGGATCTGGGCGCTGTCGATCGGCATGGCGGTATGCAGCATCGGCCTGTCGCTACGCTACCGCACACCGGTCACCGTCGCCTGGTCCACCCCCGGCGCGGCGCTGCTGATCACCAGCCTGGGTGGGGTCAGCTATGGCGAAGCCATTGGCGCCTACATTACCTGCGCCTTGCTGGTGCTGGTGTGCGGCCTGACCGGCAGCTTCGAGCGCCTGGTCAAACGCATCCCGGCCTCGCTGGCCTCGGCGCTGCTGGCGGGCATCCTGTTCAAGATCGGCAGCGAAATCTTCGTGGCCGCCCAGCACCGCACGTTGCTGGTGCTGGGCATGTTCTTCAGCTATCTGCTGGTCAAGCGCCTGTCGCCGCGTTATTGCGTGCTGGCCGCGCTGTTGGTGGGCACGGCATTGTCCGGCGTGTTGGGCCTGCTGGACTTCAGCGGCTTCCATCTGGAAGTGGCCAAGCCGGTGTGGACCACCCCAAGCTTCTCACTGGCGGCAACCATCAGCATCGGCATTCCGCTGTTCGTGGTGGCCATGACTTCACAGAACATGCCAGGCGTAGCCGTCCTGCGTGCCGACGGCTACCAGGTACCGGCCTCGCCGCTGATTTCGGCCACCGGCTTTGCCTCGCTGCTGCTGGCGCCGTTCGGCTCGCATGGGGTCAACCTGGCGGCGATCAGCGCGGCGATCTGCACCGGGCCGCATGCCCATGAAGACCCGGCCAAACGCTACACCGCGGCGGTGTGGTGCGGGATTTTCTACGGCATTGCCGGGGTGTTCGGCGCCACCTTGGCGGCACTGTTCGCGGCATTGCCGAAAGAACTGGTGCTGTCGATTGCGGCACTGGCCCTGTTTGGTTCGATCATGAACGGTTTGACCGTGGCCATGAGCGAGGCGCGTGAGCGGGAGGCAGCGGTGATCACCTTTATGGTGACCGCTTCGGGGCTGACCTTGTTCTCGATTGGTTCGGCGTTCTGGGGGATTGTGGCGGGGGTGTTGGCTTTGGTGATTCTTAACCCGCGTAGGGGGTGAGGGTTGTTGTTGCCTGTGGTGGCCTCTTCGCGGGTAAACCCGCTCCTACGACGGGAAATCACACAACCCGCGAATGGGCCGCCACAGACAACGAGATTACAACCTGAAATGCCCCACCATGCCCTTCAAATCGGTGCCCAGCTGCGCCAGCTCGACACTGGACCGGGCATTGTCCTGCATCGCCAACGCCGCCTGGTCCGCACTGCCACGAATCTGCGTGACACTGCGGCTGATCTCTTCCGCCACCGAACTCTGCTGCTCGGCCGCTGCGGCAATCTGCTGGTTCATCTGCTGAATCAATGACACCGCTGCGGCAATGCTGCCCAGCGCACTTTCGGTTTGCAGTGCATCGGCCACGGCCAGCCGCACCAGCTCGGTACTGCCGCGGATCTGCGTCACTGACTGCTGGGCATTGCCGCGCAGGCTGGCCACCAAGGTCTCGATCTGCTCGGTGGATTGCCGGGTACGCCGCGCCAGGGCGCGCACTTCATCGGCCACCACGGCAAAGCCGCGCCCCTGCTCGCCGGCGCGGGCAGCCTCGATGGCAGCATTAAGCGCCAGCAGGTTGGTTTGCTCGGCCACGCTCTTGATCACTTCCAGCACATCACCAATGGTGTGGATTTCGGCACTGAGGCTGTCGATGCCGGCGCTGGCAGCTTCTGCCGCCGACGCCAGCTGCTCGATGCGCTGCATGCTCTGGCGCACCACCTGCTGGCCGGTGTCGACCTTCTCGTCCGCCGCCTGGGCCGCCTGCGCCGCCTCCTCGGCATTGCGCGCCACATCGTGCACGGTGGCAGTCATCTGCTGCATGGCGGTCGCCACCTGTTCGGTTTCTTCCTTCTGGCTGCCCACCTCGCGGTTGGTCTGCTCAGTCACCGTCGACAACGCCTGGGCGCTGCCGGCCAATTGTTCGATGCCCTGCTGCAAGCCGCTGACAATGCCCGAGAGCCCCGCCGCCATCTGCTGCATGGCCTGCATCAGTTGCCCCACCTCATCCCGGCGCGGCGCCTGGGCGTCGAAGCCCAGCTCACCCGCCGCAATGCGCTGGGCACGGGCAATCACATGCTTCAACGGGCCGACCACAGCCCGGGTAATCAGCCAGGCCGCCAACACGCCTACAAGCAGCGCCAGCGCCGTCGCCAGGCCGATGGCCAAGGCATTACGCTGCAGCTCGCCCTGTAGGGCCTGCTCCTGCCCAAGATAGGCCTGGTCGACACGCCCGGTAACCCGCTCGGCGCTGGCTTGCAACTGCGCCTTGAGCCCCTGCTCGCGGGCCAGCTGGTCGGTGTATTCGTTGAGCTTTTCCGAGAAACTGCCAATGTGCCCAGCCACTTCGCCCAACACACTCTGATAACCGGCATCGCCAACCGCGCCTTGCAACTGGCTGACCAGGCCAGCGGCCTCCACCGTCTGGGCAATACGCTCCTGGCTCACACCCTCCTCGCCCTTGCGGCTTTTTTCCAGGCGTACCCGTGCTTCGTCCATGGCCTGCAGCATCAGCCGCGACACCTGGGCCACCTGCGCGGCTTGCTCCAGAAACTCGCCACCCTGCTGGCCCTGGGACTGCTTGAGGGTGTACACGCCGTCATCGGCCAGGCCGGCCTGCAGCACATCAAGGTTGTTGGACACGTTGGACACCGACCAGCTGGCCATGTCCAGCGCCAGCTCCTTGGCTTGCACGGCCTCGACAAAGGCTTCGAAGGCCTGGCCATAGGCCGCAAGATCGGTTTGCGCCGCCGCCAGCGCCGGCAGGCCTCGGGCGCGCTCCACCAAGCCCTGCAGGCCGCCACGCAAGGCGTCGGCCTGCTGCATGTCGGAGCGCAGGGCAAACGCCTGCTCGTGCTCGCGCAAACGCAGCAAGTCGGTATTGAACTGGGCCAGCTGACGCAAGCTGTCGAAGCGCTGGCCAACGCTGTGCAACGCCGCGACGCCGATAGCCGCCACCGCCAGTGTCAGCAGCAGCACCAAGGCAAAGCCCAGGCCAAGTTTGCGGGCCATGCCCAGGTTGGCCAGCACACCGTGCTTGCTCGCGCCCATCGCCGATCCCCTTTCAGCCAGTGAGGTTATCCCGAAGGCTAAGGGTGGCAACGTTATCTGCCAATGAACAAGGGGCTGACGTCAGAATAGTGTCAAATAGCTATGTCTTGTCGTTTTTGGCTGCAAAAGGGTCGCTTTAAGTGCCAGCTGTAAACGATATCACTAGGCCATCAATGATAGCCCGTCCCTCAACCTTCGGCCGCGCTTGTCCATATTAAATCGACGCAAGTAAAACATTCATTTATTCCAATCCACACTTTATTAATCACTCTTGACGCCATTAAATTTGCGCCAAAAGTGGGGTATTGAAATTTTTTTAAACACCCCTGCACACAATAAAAACGTCGCTATCGTGATCGGTAACTGGCCCGTTCTCCGGACCTGCAGTGCACCCTGGAGCTTGCAATGAAAACAGCCATATTTACTGCTGTGGTCACCCCGTTGCTGCTGTTTACTGTGCCAACCGTTGGCTATGCCGAAACTTCCACCGCCCCGTTGTTCACCCTTGGCTTACAAGGGAGCTACACCCAACTGGAACTCAACGGCCGTAATAATGAAACCGAAGATATGCCCGAAGGGGGCTTATTCCTCAACTACGGCAACAAGATGACGGCCACGCAAGGCCTTGTCTACCAGGCCGAGGCCAGTGGCATGTACTCGAAACAGCATGACCAGAAGCTCAAGGACGGCCAGGCCGACCTGGACCTGGGTTGGCGGTTGGCACTGGCCGAACGGCATTCAGTCGACCTGCTGCTGGGCGCCGGTTACAAATGGAACCGGTTGGAACCCAATACCAGCCGCCATGATGTCGACCTTACCAACCGTACGCCATTCGCCAAGCTGGCGGCGGGTTACAATTACCGCTTCAATAATGCCACCTTGCGTTTCGAGGCGGGCATACGCCAGGTTATCAATGGCGATTCGCAATTGAAAATACATGGCATCAGCAACGAAGAGGTTGATTTGAAAGATACCACCAACCCCTTTGCCGAACTTAGTGTGCTGTTCAACCAACACGGTACTGTGCCGGTATACGCTTCGCTTTACTTCAGCCGCTACAACTATGAACTGGATGGGCAGTTCCTGATGACTGACTCGGACGAACAAACCCGTGACGAGTACGGCCTGAAAATAGGCGTCAGCTTTTAGCCGGGTGGCCGGCGGACTGCCCGGCTTGCTCAGAACGGTCTGGGCACGCCCATCCTGTCCATGCGCGACATAGTAGGCTTGGGCCTGGTGATCGCATTTGCCAGGGGCGGGCTTGCCCACGCAGCAGCCCGCACGGTATCCACTCAGATCGCCGTAGCCCCACCATCCACCGTCAGGCAATGCCCGGTGGTAAACGCTGCGCCGTCACTGCACAGGTACAGTACAGCGCTGGCGATTTCCTCGACCTTGCCAATGCGCCCCACCGGGTGCATGGCTGCGGCGAACTCGGCCTTGCGCGGGTCGGCCTGGTAGGCGCGGCGGAACATGTCGGTGTCGATCACGGCCGGGCACACGGCGTTCACGCGGATGCCCTTCTTGGCGTACTCGATGGCCGCCGACTTGGTCAGGCCGATGACCGCATGCTTGCTGGCGCTGTAGATGCTCATCTTTGGCGCCGCCCCAAGCCCCGCCACCGACGCGGTATTGACGATGGCCCCACCGCCTTGGGCCAGCAACAAGGGCAACTGATACTTCATGCACAACCACACGCCCTTCACGTTCACGCCCATGATGGCATCGAACTCCGCTTCGCTGCCTTCGGCCAGGCGGTGTTGCTCGATCTCGATCCCGGCGTTGTTGAAGGCGTAGTCCAGCCGGCCGTAGGCGGCCATCAGGCGCTCATGCAACTGGCGCACCTCGGCGTCGCGGGTCACGTCGCAAGCAATGAACAGCGCTTCGCCGCCTGCCGCGTGGATCAGCGCCACGGTGGCCTCGCCGCCGACCGGGTCGAGGTCGGCCACCACCACTTTCATGCCCTCGTGGGCGAACGCCAGGGCGGTTGCCCGGCCGATGCCGGCACCCGCGCCGGTCACCAGGGCTACCTGGCCAGAAAAGGTCATGCTCATCGCGTGCTCCTGTGAGGGGTTGGGTGGGGTTCAGAGCATAGTCAGCCACCGCTCGGCCGGGCAGCATCATCACAGCAACGGTTGGGCTACCATGCTTGTCAGTGATTTTAAGGAACCGCCTTCATCAACAAGGTAGATTGAACGCCTTACGCCCTCCACAGCCCACAAGGACCCGCCATGACCCAGACCAACCGCCGCTTCCTGCTTGCCAAACGCCCGGTCGGCGCCGTGCGCCGTGACGACTTCAGCTTCGAGACCGTACCCGCCGAACAACCCGGCGAAGGCCAGGTACAGGTGCGCAACCTGTACCTGTCGCTGGACCCGGCCATGCGCGGCTGGATGAACGAAGGCAAGTCCTACATCCCGCCCGTGGCCCTGGGCCAGGTAATGCGTGCGCTGGGTGTAGGTGAAGTGGTTGCCTCCAATCACCCCGGCTACCAGCCCGGCGACCACGTGAGCGGCGCCCTCGGTGTGCAGGACTACTTCACCGGCGAGCCCCAGGGCCTGCACAAGATAGACCCCAAGCTGGCCCCCCTGCCCCGTTACCTGTCAGCCTTGGGCATGACCGGCATGACCGCCTACTTTGCCCTGCTGGAGGTCGGCCAACCCAAAGCTGGCGATACCGTGGTCATTTCCGGCGCGGCCGGTGCGGTGGGCAGCATTGTCGGGCAGATTGCCAAGATCAAAGGCTGCCGCGTGGTCGGCATTGCCGGCGGTGCCGAGAAGTGCCAGTACTTGAAGGACGAACTGGGCTTTGACGGCGTGATCGACTACAAGGCTGAAGACGTGCTGGCCGGCCTGAAGCGCGAATGCCCCAAAGGCGTGGACGTGTACTTCGACAACGTGGGCGGCGACATCCTCGATGCCGTGCTGACGCGCATCAACTTCAAGGCACGCATCGTGATTTGCGGCGCGATCAGCCAGTACAACAACAAAGAAGCGGTAAAAGGCCCGGCCAACTACCTGTCGCTGCTGGTGAACCGCGCGCGCATGGAAGGCTTTGTGGTGATGGATTACAGCAAAGACTACGGCAAAGCCGCGCTGGAGATTGCCGGCTGGCTGGCCAGCGGGCAGGTGAAGAGCAAAGAGGATGTGGTGGAAGGGCTGGAAACCTTCCCGGAGACCTTGTTGAAGCTGTTCAGCGGGGAGAATTTTGGCAAGTTGGTGTTGAAGGTTTAAACGCCACCGATGGCCCGACATAGCCCGCCGTAGGAGCGGGTTTACCCGCGAAAGGGCCGGTCCTGCGGGCCAATTTCCACAGGGCGTTCACCGTTGCCGCCGCCACCGTATTCGCGGGTAAACCCGCTCCTACACGGATCGGGGGTGCAGCCACATCAATGGTTCGACACAGGCATCGGTGGCCCGAAAGGGCCAGGCCTGCCGGCCAATTTCCACCCGCCGTCCACCGTTGCCGCCGCCACCGTATTCGCGGGGGACACACAGCGGTGGCTCGGCACAGGCCATTGTTGGACAGCCGCAGGTTAATTACCCACGAATCTCCGCCACCACCGCTGCCAACGCTTGCGCAGGGTCTGCAGCCTGGCTGATCGGCCGGCCAATCACCAGGTAGTCCGAACCGGCATCCAGTGCCTGACGCGGGGTGAGGATGCGGCGCTGGTCATCCTGCGCGCTGCCCGCCGGGCGAATGCCCGGGGTCACCAATTGCAACGATGGGTGCGCCGCCTTCAGTGCCGGGGCCTCGAGCGCCGAGCACACCAAACCGTCCATACCCGCTTTTTCCGCCAGCGCCGCTAAACGCAGCACTTGCTCTTGGGGGTCGACATCCAGGCCAATGCCGGCCAGGTCTTCACGCTCCATGCTGGTCAGCACGGTCACGCCTATCAGCAACGGCTGCGGGCCGCTGCGCTTGGCCAGCTCTTCACGGCAGGCCACCATCATGCGCAGGCCACCGGAGCAATGTACGTTGACCATCCACACGCCCATCTCGGCGGCGGCCTTTACCGCCATGGCGGTGGTGTTGGGAATGTCGTGGAACTTGAGGTCCAGGAACACTTCGAAGCCCTTGTCACACAGGGTTTCGACAATGCCCGAAGCGCTGCTGGTGAACAGCTCCTTGCCAACCTTCACCCGGCACAGCGCAGGGTCAAGCTGGTCAGCCAGCTTCAGGGCGGCCTCACGGGTAGGGAAATCCAGGGCGACGATCAGGGGCGTCTGGCAGGCGGACATGGGCAGGGTCTCTTGGCAAGTCGAAAACGGCGCGCATTGTAAACGAAGTGACGCAGGCTTTGGGGCCCGCAGGTCACGGAATTGGCCCTGCACGGCCTGGCACCTATAATTGAACCAACGGAACGGGCAATTGCTCAAAACTTATGTAACCGTTGCCCATGGCCCGATCTAAGGAGAACGACAATGCCCTGGTATGCCTGGCTGATACTCATCATAGCCCTCGGCTCGATTGTCGGCGGGTTGATGATGCTACGCGACACGGCCAAAAAACTGCCGCTGACCGAAGAGCAACTGCGCAAGGTACATGAGCGCAATGCCGAGGCGGATGCCAAGGACGCTCAAGACCGCTAAAACGCCCAGCCCTTCAAGCGCTGCGCCTGCGGGAGCGCGCCATTCCCGGCACACAAAGGCCGGGCCAGGGCATCACCCCGGCCCCTCCCCGCTTACTCCACCATCACCTTGTCCCGGTTGCGCTCCAGCAACGCATTGCCTATGCCCTTTATTTCCAGCAACTCATCCACTGAAGCAAACGGCCCATTGGCCTCGCGGTAGGCCACAATAGCCTCCGCCTTGGCCTTGCCAATGCCGTTCAGCTCCTTTTGCAGGGTGAGGGCATCTGCCGTGTTCAAGTCCAGTCTCGGCGCCTGCTGTGCCTGGGCCTGAGCCTGGGCCACCACCGGCACCGGTTCGGCCACTGCCATGGTGCTGGCCGGGGCGGCGCTAAGGGAGAACGACAAACTGGCGAACAGCGGCAGCAGCAGGTACGACAGAACGTTATTGCGCATGGTCAACACTCCTTGGGTTGGTCATTTTCCAGCAACCGTTTTCCTTCGGCTGCGCAACCAACCCTAGCGGGTAACCCGGCCGCAAAATACCCAACCACCCCGGCGAATGGTTACCGAATCGGTCAGCAAAACGCTCAACTTCGCCCACCCACCAACAATGGCCGTTTCCTCCTCGCTCGCCCCGGCCCTTGATGCACAAGACTCCGGCCCTGTGCCTGTAGCCAAATCCCGGTTGGTTCGACGCCCACTGCCCACCAATGCCCGGCCACTCTCCTACAACGCCCGCCGAATAAGGCCCACCCCGTAAAGCAGCCGGCCGTGGCAGCTTCAAGCGCATCTGGAACATGGCGACACCAACGCCCCGCTCAACACCCCCGATCGATGTACAGGGCTTCCCCCGAGAATGCGGTGGCGGTTCGCGGGTAAACCCCCGCCGACAACGGTCGGCAATAACGGCGAAGCTACTTGCCTTGGGGTGCACACCCAGCACGTCAGACTTTCCTGAAACCCTGCCCCACCTCTTCAGCTCGACAACCAAGCGAACTATCCTACGCGCCAGTCAGAAGCAGCTGAATTGTCGGGGAAATGCCCCAGGGATAACTTCACCGGGTCGCCATGTTGGTGACCGGGTGTGAGAACCTGATGCGAGTTACCTGGCTTGCCTGTCATGGCAGTCGTACGCGGGCAGACTTCGGTCTGGCCGAGCCTTGTAGCTCCCTCGGTTTCTCACCCCGTGTACGACTGCCGCCCTGGTCCGTGAGAAAGATCTGCGTGGCAGTTCCACTTACCAGGAGCAACTACCATGAAGAACAACAACCAATCCCCCCTCCTCACCGCAGGCATCGAAACCTTCCTCGAAGCCGGCAACCCCACCCTGGACCTGCTCCGCGTCCAACCCGGCATCCCCGTCGATGACGCCTATGAACACGTCTCCGTCCTGCTGGGCTACTGCAAGCACTTGGTACGCGAAGGTGACATGGAAGACGACCACAAGATGCTGGGCGCAGCGGACTACCTGCTGGCCACCGCAAAAGCCCTGATGAACGACATCGAGATTGCGAAAAACAGGCAGCACTGAAGGGAATGACGCGAGACCAGGCGAGGTTATGCCTCGCTTGCAGTCAGAAGAAATGGGCTTCATCAGCCCAGACATGGCGAGGGCAAACCACTGCAGTGGCCAAGCCCCCGCCCTGTGGGAGCGGGCGCGCCCGCGAACACCGGCACCGCCGGTGCCATCCCCCCAATGCCTACAAGATCACAGCCCCCACCCGCCGCTCAAATCTCACTGCGCGGATAAACACTGATAAACGCCGAAATGGCAATCGCGTCCCCATCATCCACCTTCACCCGCGGGCTCTGCCCCGAGCGCTTGATGTCAGAGGCAAACTCAGCGGCCTTGAATGCCTGCTCAAGCTCGTCACCGCCCACCCCGGCATAAACGACCACCTGGGTACCGGTATTGTGCTTCTGCAGGGGCAACTGCTTGATCTGAACCTGCACACCCGCCTTGGTCAGCGCAACGGCAATTTCCTTGGCAAAGCGCACAGCTTCCTTGTCATCTTTGTGGATATTCAGCAACACCACCGGCGCCAGCGTCTTAGCCTTCAGCTCGCCCGCCAATGCCTTGAACGCATCATGCGCCTGCGGCGTCAGCGCTCGGGGCTTTAGGCTGGCTTCCAGCTTCAACCGCTCGGCCCGCTCGCGCTCAAGTTCGGCCCTGAGCGCATCGTTCTGCTCCATGAGCTGCTCGATCTCCAGCCTGGCCTGCACGTCCGACTCCTGGACGACAGTAACCACCTGCGCCCCCCGGGAAACGGGCACTTCGGCTTGCTGGTTTTTTACATCCGAGGTCATATGGGCAATGATCATCGCACTGGCGGCGATCAGCGCAGCGATTACCGCAGTGGCAGAGGCTATGGCATGGATAAGGCTGGCTGCGTCTGCTGAAATATCAGGCATAAACAACTTCTTGAAGTTAGGGATGTTCATCGTTTCACGGTCAGGCAGGCGTGCCGGGCAGAGGCCACGGAACGGGTACAAGTCGAGCCAGAAGGCTAGCGAGGCCTGGCAGATTGCCATAATTTTGCGGATTCTGCTGGAAAACACAAAGACTCCGCGACCAATGTTGCATCCCATACTGCGCCTGCTACGCGCCATCCAGTGAACAACCCAGCGGCGGCGCAAGGACAATGTCGGATGTTGCCCTCTCGCATTCGCGCAGCGCCCTTCGGCAGCGGACCTGCCTGGCAGCCCTATCAGTCATCACGCAGTTTAATCAGAAAATCAGCCTTAATAGCCTCAGAAAACTTAAGGCTGGTGTGGGGTGAAAACTATTGCGTGGGGTTACAGACTTGGTCTGAGAAAGCGATACAACCTCTTAGACTGCCGCCTTCCGGCGCGCGCCAAAAGAGCACCGTAGAACGCCTCGCTCTGGGTGAACAAATACTCATCCAACAGTTAAATTTTGCACTCAGCAGCGCGCCTTTCGATCTCATCGGTTACCTGTATGAGTGGCCTCACTTAAATATTCATGCCCTGCTTAATCTCATAACAAGGAATCATGAGCTAGAAATATAGCCCCTCGGCCTTCCCAATACTGCTTCAGCATGCCCTCAACCAGCCGCAGCCCCCTGCGCGTAGCGGCACAACGCCAGCTATCCCGTAAGGCTGGCAACCTGATGCGATCTGCTGTATCTATGACGCCCTTTCGACCCAGGGAGAAGGCTGTGGAGTGGTACGAGTCGCTTTTTTTGCAAATGTGTAGTCATGTTCTAACCCAGTCCAAGATGGCAAATCGCCGCGGACTCACTGGGGCTTTGACTATGGACACCACATCGACTCGCGATCTGGTAGAGAGTTACGAGCGTAACGTAGCAGTAGCGTTCAGCGCAGCCGAAATGAAAGACCATCTTTCACAAGGTGCAAACTGCGTGGTCCTGATCATTGTGAAAGAGCACCAATTCCAGAATTACTTGACCGATATCAACCGTCAGCACGAGGTCGTATTGAGTGCCACGCTGCGTACGGATGCCCGATCCACCGAGTATGCCAATTACCATGTCGACATCGCGATTATACGACCCACCTCGTCAGGCCCCATGGACATCGCTCACTAAAACGTGACGTTCGTTATAGCCCCTAACGCCGGGCTGACCGCCGCCTACACTCGCCTTCCGAAAGTGCAGGCGGCGGAAATTGCAGCGCTTACCTGGCGGCGCCCCGAGCATCCTCTGGAAAGTCCAGCTATGATGCCCTCGGCCCTGATCGATGTGCAGAGCGACGGCTCATTCAGCGTGAGTAGTCCCGTCGCCTGCATCATGGGCCTGACCGTTCGTGGCAACACCCAAGCCTTGGCTATTTCAACCTGGCTATACCTGCCTCAACGAGGTAGCGCAGCAAAATTCATGCGGCTAATCATTTTGCCCACCATCCCCTTCTAAACGGTGCCTGCAGTCAGCACCGCATATGAGAGATGTATGTACGCACCTATCCAAACTCGTTGCTTCAAAGCCTATGACATCCGCGGCCAAGTGCCGGCCGACCTCAACGACGACATCGCCTACCGCATTGGTCGCGCCCTGGTGGCCCAATTGGGCGGACGCAGTTACGTGGTCGGCCGTGACATGCGCCTTGAAAGCCCGGGCCTGTCGCGTGCCTTGATGCAGGGCCTGACCGAAGGCGGTGCCGATGTGATCGACATCGGCCTGTGCGGCACCGAGGAAGTCTACTTCGCCACCAGCCATTACAAGGCAGATGGTGGCATCATGGTCACCGCCAGCCACAACCCGAAGGGTTACAACGGCATGAAGCTGGTGCGTGAGCAGTCGCGCCCGATCAGCGGTGACACGGGCCTGAACGATATCCGCCAGCGCGTCGAAACAGGCGAACTGGGCACTCAAGCGGCCACGCCGGGTAGCGTACGCGAAGCGTTCGACAAATCTGCCTACATCGAGCACCTGCTGACCTACATCGACCTGGGCGCACTCAAGCCCCTGAAAGTACTGGCCGATCCTGGTAATGGCGCGGTTGGCCCGGTACTGGAGCTGCTCAAGGCCCGCCTGCCGCTGGATATCACCATCATCAACGGCGAGCCAGATGGCAACTTCCCCAACGGCATCCCCAACCCGCTGCTGCCAGAAAACCGTGACCTTACCCGCCAAGCAGTGCTGGAAACCGGCGCAGACATGGGTATCGCATTCGACGGCGACTTTGACCGCTGCTTCTTCTTCGACAATCAGGGGCGCTTCATCGAAGGCTACTACGTGGTCGGCCTGCTGGCCGAAATGCTTCTGGCCAAGCACCCGGGCAGCAAGATCATCCATGACCCACGCCTGACCTGGAACACCATCGAGCAAGTCAGTGCCGCCGGCGGCCAGGCCATTCAGAGCAAGACCGGCCACGCCTTCATCAAAGAGCGCATGCGCGCCGAAGACGCGGTGTACGGGGGTGAAATGAGCGCCCACCACTACTTCCGCGATTTTGCCTACTGCGACAGCGGCAACATTCCGTGGCTGCTGGTCGCCGCGCTGATGAGCCACACCGGCAAGAGCCTGGCCCAACTGGTAGACGAGCGTATTGCGGCATTCCCGTGCAGTGGCGAGATCAACTACGAAGTGGCCGATGTGAAGGGCACCATCGAGAAGATTCTGGCGTTCTACTTGCCACACAACCCCAGCGTCGACCGCACCGATGGGATCAGCGTCGAGTTTGCCGACTGGCGCTTCAGTCTGCGTGGTTCGAATACCGAACCCCTGCTGCGCCTGAACGTCGAGAGCCGGGGCGACGAAGCGCTGGTCGCTCAGCGCGTCGCCGAAATCGCCCGCCTGATCCGGGAATAATCTGGCCAACGGAATTGCTGGTGCATCTGGGCGTGCGCAAGCACGTGCCATAAACGACTCGGCAATTTGGGGCTGCCTCGCAGCCCCTTGTCTCGCTCCCTTCCCACGCCCAACGGTCTAATCACTGCTTTAGGAGGCAGACCGTCTAGTCAGCGGCTGACCATCAAGTTACTGCATTTTTTGTTACACAATGTGAACCCGATCACCTACACAATTACCACTCCCACGTAAGCTGAAAAGCCGCGTTACGGTGAAAACTTAATGGCCCACCACTTCTCAACATGAAATCATTGTGCCATCATTCCCACCGTTGCCATTCGTCTCGAATATAGCTAATGGATTAGAACTTTCGACCACATTTGCGGCACCTCGCTTGACGCTTATACCCTCGGACGCTTACCCTTCTGCCCCTTAGAACAGGGAAGTTTCCGGAATTACCATCTGAAATCGCCTCCGGGCGAGCCTTTCCTGAAGATGAATTTCGGCGTGCTTAGGCGCGCTGCATTGCTTTGCGGTCGCCATCTTGAAAGCTCGTTCGTCTCTACAGATACAGAAATCGGTCATCTTCGCTTTAGTCCTGCGCGAAGCGCGTGCACGTGTTGGCGATACCCGCCTGGGTGCCTTGTGGATGCTGCTGGAGCCGCTGGTTCACCTTCTCCTCTTCTCGCTGCTGTTTGCAATGCTGCGTGGCCGCACAGTATCCGGCGTTGAATACCCGGTGTTCATCCTCGTCGGCATGGCGCCCTTCCTGCTCTACCGCAATACCGCGCTGCGGCTGATGGACAGCCTGCGCGAAAACCGCTCGCTGTTCGGTTACAAACAGATCAAACCACTCGACACCTACATTGCCCGCGTCATCGTAGAAACCTGCATTGCGGTTACGGTGTACGCCATCCTGGTGTTCGGCTTTGCCTGGACAGGCTTCGACATGTCGATTCACAGCCCACTGCAATGGGTCGCCACCCTGTTGCTGGGCCTTCTGTTCGCCTTTGGGCTGGGCATGTTGCTGGCCTTGGTCACTCACGCTCTTCCCAGCGTCAAGATCGTCATACGCATGGCCTTCTTCCCCCTGTACTTTATCTCTGGGGTGCTGATTCCCGCATCCTACTTGCCTCAGGCCATGATGCCGGTGCTGCTGCTCAACCCGTTTTTGCACATCCTCGAACTGATTCGCGCTGAAGTACTGCCGCATTACACCCCAGTCGATGGCGTGTCCGAGACCTATGTAATCAGCTTCACCCTGGTATTGCTGTTCCTATCTCTGGGTGCCTACCGCGCCCGCAGGATGCACCTGATTTCCACCAAGAACGGTTAAGTACAGGCCAAACGTGTTCGAGCTCAGAAACGTAACCAAGTCGTACCTCACGCCCAATGGTCGGCGGTATGTCTTCCGCAACCTGTCGCTTGCCATCCCGCCGGGCAAGAACATTGGGCTTATCGGCCGCAACGGCGCCGGCAAGTCCACGCTTATGCGCCTGCTTGGCGGTGCTGATGTGCCCGACTCCGGCACCATCATTACCGACCGCAGTATTTCCTGGCCGGTTGGTTTGACGGGGGGCTTCCAGGGCAGCATGACAGGGCGCGACAACATAAAGTTCGTCTGCCGCATTTATGGTGCAACTGGCGACGCCATGCGCGAAAAGATTCGCTACGTCCAGGAATTTGCCGAAATCGGCGACTGGATCGACGAGCCAATCAAGACCTACTCCTCCGGCATGCGTTCACGCGTGGCTTTTGGCCTAAGCATGGCGTTCGACTTCGATTACTACCTGATCGACGAAGTGATGTCGGTTGGCGATGCGCAATTCAAGCGCAAGTGCAACGAGGTTTTCCAGGAAAAACTGCAGAAGTCCAACGTCGTACTGGTGACCCATACCATGTCCGAAGTCGAAAAACTCTGCGACGTGGTCCTGCTGGTGCGCAATGGCGAAATCCAGGTGTACGACGACGTGTCCGAAGGCATCAAGGCCTACAGCAGCTAAATAAACCCCTTTCCCAATTTTAAGCAGCACCGTTCGACTTCAAGGATGCATCCAATTATGAGCAGTACGGGTAAAAAGAAGGGCTGGCGCCTGGCGATCGCCATGGTGGTTTTGCCAATGATCCTGGCAGGGGTTTATTACGGCCTATTTGCCGCTGACCGCTTTGTCAGCTCCGCCCAGGTGGTGGTACGCCAGGATGGCAACAATCAAGGTGCGCAGATGCCTGGCCTTGCTACCTTGCTGACAGGCACCAACCCGGCCTCGCGGGAAGAGACTCTTTACCTGCGCGAATACATCACGTCGATGGACATGATGCTGCTGCTCGAAGACAAAGTGCACTGGATCGAGCAATTCGCTGCCCAGCGCAGCGACGTATTCTTCTGGCTGGACAAGGACGCACCGCGCGAAGACCTGCTGAAGTACTACCAGCGCATGGTTTCCGCCCACTACGACGAAACCACCGGCCTGCTGCGTGTAGAGGTTCAGGCATTCACCCCTGAACTGTCCGAGAAAATGCTGCGTGTCATCCTTCAGGCCAGCGAACACTTCGTCAACGAAGTCAGCCACAACATTGCCCGTGAGCAGATGAAGTTTGCCCAAGGCGAGCTGGAAACCGCGCGCGTCAACTACGCCAAGCGCAAGACCCAGCTGCTGAACTTCCAGAATGAAAACAAGGTGCTGGACGGCGGTAACTCCGCACAAAGCCGCGCCACCATCATTGCCGACCTGGAAGGCCAGTACACCAAGGAACAGGCTGTTCTGACCGAGATGTCGTTCAAGCTGCGCGCTGACGCGCCGCAAGTCCGCCAGCAGAAGCAGAAGGTTGAAGCCATTGTCCGTCAGTTGGCCAAAGAGAAGCGCTTGCTGGTTTCGTCCCCGCAAGGCTCGCAGCTCAACGTGGTTGCCTCGCGCTTCCAGCAACTGACCCTGGACGCCGGCATCGCCGAAGAAACCTACAAGACCGCTGTTGCCGCGCTCGATAATGCCCGCGTAGAAGCAAGCAAGAAAATCCGCACCCTGGTAACCGTAGTCAGCCCTAACACCCCCCAGCTCGCGCTCTACCCCGAGCGCTGGTACAACCTGGCAACCATTTTGCTTGGCCTATTGATGCTGTATGGCATCACGCGCTTCATTCTGGCTTCGATCGAGGATCATCGTGATTAAATCCCTGGCTGTCTCCAAGACATTCAACTTGAAACTGGCTGCTTTGGCGCTGGCGACCTTGGGCCTGGCGGGTTGTGGCGGCACCATGTCTGGTGCAGGGCCATACAAGGGCACGATTGAGAATAAAAACGAGGCGTACAACCTCGTGGACATCAACGCCAGCACCATCGGCCCGTACCTGGCGGGCGCCCCACGCGCCTCGCTGGCTACAGTCACCAAGCCACAACCGCCTGAAGTACGCTTGGCCGCAGGTGACACCCTGAATGTGCTGATTGCCGATACCGCTCCGGCAGAGTCAGCCCTGTTTGCCCCTTTGGCAACTGGCGGCACCCAGCTGAAGTCGCGTATTGACGCTCAAGGCATGCTGTCGCTCCCTTATGTGGGCCGTCAGTTTGTGGCCGGCATGACCCTCAATGAGGTCGAGGCCATGATTCGCCGGCAGCTAAAGGGTATTACCACTGACGTGCAGACCCACGTTGAGTTGGTCGGCGACCTGTCGGGCTCGGTACTGGTTGCCGGCGCCGTCAAAACCCCTGGGCGCTTCAGCACCCTACAAGGCCCACTCACCCTGCTGGATGCTGTGAACCAGGCAGGCGGCCCTGTAATGGAGCCACACCTGGTCAACGTGACTGTGCGTACCGGCACCCAGATTCAACAGTTTAACTATGAAGACGTTTTATCGGGCAACAACATGGTGCTACGCCCGAACTCGGAAGTGGTGCTTGATCGTGCACGTCAGCGTTTTGTAGCGATGGGTGCCGTGGCAGAGCCAGGCCTGAAGGACCTTCCGAGCCAGAACACCAGCTTGTTGGATGCGCTGGGCAGCGTAGGCGGCTTGCGTGAAGCGAATGCTAATCCGGAAGGTGTTTTCGTGTTCCGGATGGCAAACGACCCCAAGTCGAAGCCAACTGTACTTCGACTGAACATGCGCGATCCTGCAGCTGTGTTTTATGCGCGGCAGATTGCTGTGAAACCGGACGACACTATCTACGTAACAAACGCAGCTGTATACGAATGGCAGAAGGTGATTTCGCCTATCGTTCAGACCATGCTGTTGGGACGTGCGACCGGCGCTTACAAATAAATTTCAATTTGATCAGGCATAGGGAAATCACATGATCCCCGTCGTACTCTCCGGTGGCTCCGGCTCTCGCCTTTGGCCACTCTCGCGCGCCATGCACCCGAAACAGTTCCTCGCCATTGGCGGTGAATTTTCGCTGTTCCAGTCGACGCTGAAGCGCCTGGCTGAGATTCAGGGCGATGCCCTGACTCCAATCGTTGTGAGCAACGAAGACCACCGCTTCCTGGTCGCAGAACAATGCAGGGCCTTGGGCGTTTCGCCAAGCGCCATCCTGCTCGAGCCTTGCGGCAGGAATACCGCGCCCGCCATTGCGGCCGCAGTACTTCAGTCACTCAGCAATGGTAAGGATGAACTACTTCTGGTTCTGCCAGCTGATCACGCCATCGAAGATATCGAAGCCCTGCAACGCGCATTCGAGACAGGCGCCGCTGCCGCACGAGATGGAAGCATCGTGACCTTCGGCATCGTCCCCAACAAAGCCGAAACTGGCTACGGGTACATTCGCGTAGCAGAAAAAGGTCAAGCGGCACAACCGGTAGAAGCGTTCGTTGAAAAGCCTGATCTCGCCAAGGCCCAAGAATATCTGGAAGACGGCCGTTACTATTGGAACAGCGGTATGTTCCTGTTCAAGGCCTCGGTAATGCTTGAACAACTGCGCTCACATGCACCACAAGTGGTGCAGACCGTTGAAGATGCACTGGCAGCTGCGAAAACCGACCTCGACTTCACTCGCCTGGATGCCGCAGCATTCAGCGCTGCTGAAAATATCTCCATTGATTACGCCGTCATGGAGCGCTCGGACAAGGTTGCAGTAGTTCCCCTGAATGCGGGCTGGAACGACGTCGGCTCTTGGTCCGCTGTGTGGGAAATCACCGAAAAGGACGCCCAAGGCAACGCAACTCAAGGCGATGTAATACTTGAAGCAACCAGCAATGCATATGTTCATGCGGAGCACCGCATGGTCTCGGTATTGGGCCTTGATGATGTAGTCGTAGTCGAAACTGCTGACGCTGTAATGGTTGCCTCGAAAGACAAAGCCCAAGACGTCAAGTTGCTGGTAGATCGCATCAAGCAAGCCAAGCGCACCGAAGCCACAAGCCATCGAAAAGTTTACCGCCCTTGGGGGGCCTACGACTCTATCGACAATGGCCCGCGCTATCAGGTCAAGCGTATCACTGTAGCCCCCGGGCAGAAGCTTTCGGTACAGATGCACCACCACCGTGCCGAGCACTGGATCGTAGTCACCGGCACAGCAAAAGTGACCATTGGTGAGAAAGAAATTCTGCTGACTGAAAACCAGTCCACCTATATCCCGATTGGTGTTGTGCACGCACTTGAAAACCCAGGCAAAATTCCCCTGGAGATGATCGAGGTTCAATCTGGCACCTATCTCGGCGAAGACGATATTGTTCGCTTTGAAGATCGATACGGCCGCGCACCCCAACAAAACTCTGATGCAAAAGTACTGAACAATGAACCAGCAATCCACTGAAATGGATCAGAAAAAGCACATTCTCATCCTTACGCCAGAAATCCCTTACCCGGTTTTCAAGGGCAATCAGAGCCGCATTGACCAGACCATCAAGGTACTTCTCGCGGAGGGCCACGATGTTTCTCTAGCTGTCCTGAACTTCAACCAAGAAGCCAGAACATCGGCACACGTTCAGCAAGAGCTCAAAGCGCACTACCCGAACATTCGGGAGGTGGAGGTTCGTCGTCACCCACGCTTCAACAAAGATACCAAACCAAGTCTGCTTCAGAAGCTGGCGAAGCTTTCGGATAAGAACCAGGTGTCCAACATTGACGCTTGCCCGGAAGCCTATAAAAAGCTTGTCCACCAGATGGTCGCTCAATTGCGCCCAACTCACGTCCTTGTGAACTATGTAAAGCTTGATCGCGCTATTCCAAAGTCTTACAAGGGCGTGCGCATTGTTGATACACACGACATTCAAACAAGCATTATTTCGGCCGCAATCAAAGCCGGTACCTACAAGAAAAAAGTCGATCTGGTCAGCTTTGAACAAGACGAGTTCCAACTGCTCTCGACCTATGACTTCATCGTTTCGATTAACCCGAACGAAACTCGGGAAATCCAGAAACGGCTGCCTAACCAAAAGATTCTGACTCTCCCTGCCTTTAACGACTTCCAGACAGAACACGTTACCGGCAAAGAAATTTACGACATCTTGTTCGTCGGCTCGGCATCCCCCTTCAACTCGGAAGGTATCAAGCACTTCATTCGGCATTCCTTCCCTGCCGTTCGTAAGGCGTTCCCGAAGGTTAAACTTGCCATCGCAGGCGAGGTCAGCAATATCGCGTCCGTGAAAGCCTTGAAAAACGACAACATCGTTTATCTTGGCCGCGTAGACGACCTCACCAAAACCTACGCTCAATCCAAGATCGTAGTATCTCCGATCATGAGCGGCGCGGGGATGAAGGTTAAAAACATTGAGGCGTTCTCGCATGGCATGCCAATTGTAGCCACCGCCTTCTCAATGGACGGTATCGAAGGCAAAGATGGCATCAACTGCTTCATCAAAGATGATAATGCTGAATTCGCCAAAGCTGTCATTGACCTGCTTAAAGATGCTGAGCTGCGCAAGAAAGTTTCGCACAATGCTTACATGCTGGCCAGAACCTACTATAGCCGCACCACGGCTGCACGTAGCTATAACGCCATCATCAATAATGATTTCACGTATCGCCCTGAAATTATTGCGACAAGCACCGCGAAGCACATCGCTGCCGCCGTTGGGGCCAACACCAAGCGTACCAAAGCACTGATCTATAGCTCTGACGCAGACTACCTTATCGGCTATAAGCTATCGCTTGCCGAGAGCTTCAAAAAACTGGGTATCTACTCCGAGTTTGTCACCATGGATGCAGCTCGCTGCAACCGCTTCCTTTCCGAAGGTTACCTGGCCCACCCTACCCGGCCAGACCTGGAAAAGAAGAAACGGGAAGAAATCAAGGCGGAACTACGCAAGCAATTTGAAACAAACGACCGCATTGAAATCACCCTGAAAGGCGTGAACATAAGCGACGAAATCACTACCTATCGAGACATGTTCCCTGAACACTTCGAAGGCAAGAAGGTAGTGGATGTCATTGCACACGCCATGCTTATCCTCGATTCGATTCTTCGCCGAATCTCCAAAACCACACCTGACTTTTTGGTTGGCTGGAATGGCAACGGTCCGCACTTCATTTTCCTGATGAAAGTTGCCGCCAAAATTGCCAACGTGCCGGTCTTCCACGTCGAGCGCGGCCTGTTACCGGATACTCTGGTCTTCGACCCTCAGGGTGTAAACTTCAAGAGCTATATCGCTGGCAGCTACCTCCCTCTCATTACTGAAGAGGAGCGAAAAGTCGCTCGCGCATATATCAAAGACTTTTCCACCCAAGGCAAGACCATTGTCGGAAAAAATCTTGATCGCGACCTGACCAGCGAAGAGGTAAATCGCAAGATCGGTCTACCGGCGAGAGCCAAATTCATCTTCTTCCCGATGCAAATTGAGGGTGACTCCAACATCATCATCAACTCGCCTATTTACAAAAAAATGGCCGATGTTATCGAGGATGTGAAGCAAGTCGCTAACCGCACCGGTTTGAAGGTAGTATGCAGGCCGCACCCTGAGTACTCCCTGACGCCCGAGGAACTCAAAGCATTGCATCCTGGTGTAATCTTTGACAACTCCCTGCACCTTCACACGATGCTCAAGCATGCAGTCGCCAACGTGGTGATCAACTCCACGGTTGGTCTTGAATCGATTCTGCTTGGCAAACCTACGATCGCACTCGGACATAGTGTTTATTCCGGCAAGGGCATTACTCTTGATGCATTCCACCGGGATCACATTGAGACAGCGATTAGGAAGGTATTAAGCGCCGAATTCGACAATGCAGGTGCCGCGCTGCGTACGGAAGCCCTCGTTCACCAGCTGTTCAGTAACAGCCTGATTCGACTGAACGATTCGGACTCGAACAAGGAAATGCTCGCCAACACTCTGCTGAAAAATGGCGTCGTTGTGAACAGCTCCCTACCTGAGCCTAAGCCACCTCAGCTGGCCGCACGCTACATGCAGCAACATAAGTCGTTCACCCAAGCCATTAAAGGTGCGAAGAAGATTGTTATCTGCAACACCTTAGACCCAGAGGCTCGCCTCTGGCTCAACGGCAATACTCGCCCAGTATTCACAAACGAGCTAATTCAAAGTCACTTTGCGAGGTCTACTAAAGCTGAGTTGCTGATCACAAGCGCCAACGATCAGATCGCGCTCGATAGTGGCACTATAAAGATTGTGATTACACCATCCAAGACGGCCAAAAAACCAAAAACTCTTGGACCAAACGAGTACTATGTAGACGAATACTTCTACCCAGTGGCATAAAAAAAAGGGGCTGCATTTGCAGCCCCTTTTTTATTTAACTCAAGAGCGAGGGAACTTTGAGTGTATCCCCACCATCAACTCTCGATGCGAAAACACCATATCTACCATCTTCAAGAAGCCATTAATACCTTGATAGTAGTATTTATGCTCTACATCATGAGAATTCCCGAAAATCAACCCTACGCCGGGAGTACGCGCACAGAGCTTGAAGAGGGCATCTCTATTAACAAGATCCATAGGATGCTGACCAAATGCAGCACCGATCACAGACGACCTAGAGCGAAATGACAGCTCATCAATATTATACTTCTGCTCTATTTGATCAATAACTTCCCGCAACTTAGGCCAAGCTGTTTCATAGGTAGCATCAAGATTAACCTGAGGATTATTCACCACTGCGTTAGCGTCGAAAAACAGCGCTAAATCAATAGCAGCGAATCCCGCCATCGACGCGCCACAGAACACAACGTTTTCTGGCTTATAATCCTTCACGATCTCAGAGACAACACTTCTGATGTGCAACCCACGGTCACTACGCAAATAGTACGTATTATCCGGATCAACCAAGCAGAGGACGTCTCCAGGGTAGTCTTTGTAATAACTTTTGACACCGGCATAAACCCCTTTGTTCATCAAGGTTGCCAAGCCCACCAAAAGTTTATTCTTACCCTTTCCTCGATCTATATAAACGACTTCCTCACCATGAATCACCCTAGTATGTTCTGCTACAACTTTTTTATACTCTAGATCAATTTCCAGCTCTGTCGACACACTCAGCCCCCAGCAATACAATCTTTTTCAACGTCGACGACCGCGCCAGCCTTGCGACGCCACACCCACCAAGTAGTTTACAATCGATAAGCAGCTCAATAGCGACATCGAATCGTAATCGGTCATCACAAATACACCAAAATCAACAAAAAATCAACAAAAACCTCCTAATTATGCTGATTTCGAATACACTTCGATATAGACTCATTGAGAAAAAAATATTAAAGTAGCACTTGAAGTATTCAACGCATAATGGACTGACATCTTGAAACTGACCCCTTCTATCGAGTGCTCTAACTCCTCCCCGTTCGTGCTCTTCGGCGGCATCAACGTCTTGGAATCCGAAGACCTTGCGCTGACAGCATGCGCAGAATATGTCCGCGTGACCGAAAAACTGGGCATCCCCTACGTTTTCAAAGCCAGCTTCGACAAAGCCAACCGTTCGTCCATCCACTCGTACCGCGGCCCTGGCATGGAAGAAGGCCTGCGTATTTTCGAGAAGGTAAAAGCTGAGTTTGGCGTGCCAATCATCACTGACGTGCACGAGATTTATCAGGCCGCACCTGTCGCCGAAGTTGTAGACGTGCTGCAACTGCCAGCCTTCCTAGCACGGCAGACGGACTTGGTCGTAGCTCTTGCCAAAACTGGCAAGCCGGTCAATATCAAAAAGCCACAATTTCTCAGCCCTTCACAGATGCAGAATATTGTCCACAAGTTCAAAGAAGCTGGAAACGACCAGCTGATCTTGTGTGATCGTGGATCTTGCATGGGTTACGACAACCTGGTTGTGGATATGCTAGGCTTCGGCGTTATGAAACGCACTTGCGATAACCTGCCTATCATTTTCGACGTCACACACGCATTGCAAAACCGCGACCCGTCTGGCGCAGCATCTGGCGGGCGCCGCGACCAAGTCGTAGACCTTGCACGTGCTGGTATGGGTGTTGGCCTGGCAGGTCTGTTCCTTGAAGCGCATCCGAACCCTGATAAAGCCAAGTGCGACGGCCCAAGCGCCCTGCCGCTGGATAAACTAGAGCCATTCCTCGCTCAGATAAAGGCGCTTGACGATTTGGTTAAGTCCTTCCCACCTCTGACGATTTCGTAAATTTGGCTTAACGTAACAAGGACTGTGACATGGCAAGTTGTGAACAACGGGTCGCTATTGTTATCCCGGCCCGCTATGGTTCAACCCGCCTGCCAGGCAAGCCATTGGCCGATATAGCCGGGAAACCAATGGTACAGCATGTTTATGAGCGCGCGCAGCAAGTATCAAATGTTCAGCTAGTGGTTGTTGCTACCGACGATGAACGAGTTGCTGTTGCTGTACATGCATTCGGAGGCAAATGCGTGATGACCTCTCCTGATCACCCATCAGGAACCGATCGACTCGCTGAAGTGATGAGCCACGTTTCTGCAGATATTTACATCAATCTGCAAGGTGATGAACCTCTCGTACGACCAGCGGACATCGAAGCATTGGTCGAGGGTATGCTTGCGGACAAAGATGTTAACGTTGGCACTCTGTGCCACCCAATTGATGCAGATGAAGCCAGCAACCCGAATACTGTAAAAGTAGTACTTGCCTCAAATGGAAATGCCCTCTATTTTAGCCGCTCACCGATACCCTATCCTCGCGATGGGGAGCATGCGAGTTATTTGAAACATGTGGGCGTCTACGCTTATCGCAGAGAGGTTTTGGCTGATTACGCAGACTTGCACCAACCCATGATGGAGCAAGCTGAAAAGCTGGAGCAATTGCGATTACTTGCAGCCGGGTATTGTATTCGCGCCTACAAAGTAGAAGCTACAGGCCCTGGCGTTGATACACCCGAATGCTTAGAGCGGGTTCGCGCAATTATGGCAGGGCGCCCACCAGCAGCAAGGCCTTCACTTGCTGACATCAAGCTAGTAATCACAGACGTAGATGGCGTCCTTACTGATGGCGGAATTTATTATGATGCCACCGGCGAGTGTCTAAAACGCTTTCATGTCAGAGACGGCATGGGAATGCGCTTGCTAGAGGAAAATGGTGTTAGGGTCGCCGTGCTATCAGGTCGCGACTCAGCAACTTTGCGCAAACGTGTTGGCGACCTAGGAATCACGCTTTGCCAGTTCGGTGTAAAAGACAAGATGGCCGCATGCGAACAACTGATGTCTGAAGCCGGCGTAACTGCAAAGCAAACAGCCTGCATTGGTGACGATTGCATTGACCTACCAGCCTTTGCTGCTTGCGGAATGTCCTTTGCTGTAGCGGATGCACCAAGCTATGTCAAAGCTGCAGCCACACAAACACTTGAGGCATTTGGTGGCACTGGCGCATTCAGGGAGGTTGCCGATGCAATTTTGCTCGCTCAGAATAAAGAAGCAGTACTAGGTACGGCCGCTGGATACTCGACAATAATGGCAAAAATGGCACAGTAACAATTAAGCGGCAAGCCCGAGAGAGCTTGCCGCTTAATGCGCCCAAAAAAAGCCCCAAACCTATTAGCCTCTCATCAAAAATGAGTTAATCACTTACAAGCCTCGTATTGATTCTCCTCCACCACATTACCCTCAGCTGGCACTCCAGTTAGTCGCGTCGTCATATTTTGCGACTGCACAACCCAATCTTTATTTTTCACATCTGATTTATTATTTCTCACCACATTAAAATTCCCGTCAACCCTAACACCCTCTCCGCCACCACAAAACTTATTATCCTCTACAATATTGTGATCCGCATAATCTCGATAAAATTTACCTCCACCATCCAGCGACGGGTCGCCACAGTCTCTATGTGACAGGTCCCTTCCTTGACGCGAGGCGATCCAGACACCCACACTTTCCCCAACAAACTTGTTATTTCTAACTGCATTTTCATTGCTTGGTTGCCAGCGCAAAACCGCCATGCCTTTACTAAAATTTTCCCCGCAGTTTTTGTAAAGAAATATGCCTCCGGCAGAATTACCAATAAAGCTGTTCCCTTCAATCAGATTCTTTGCCGAAGAATCAACTGCCACACCCTCCCGCTGACCCGATTTTGGGCCAGCCATCTCACCGTTATTCTTAATTATATTATTTATTAGCTTATTTTCCCGAGAGCTTTGCTCCAAGTACACACCAACTCCGCGAGACCTTTCTACCACTGACTCGCGCAATGTGACATTCGAAACATAGCTATACAAATAGACCCCAACCCCTCCACTATTCTCAATATGCAAGTGAGAGAGAACCACACCACTCGGACTAATATCATAATTATGATCACGATCACCTGAACGCTTAAAATCTGGAACACCAGAACGAACAGCAACACCATTATTTGAGAAATTTTTTACATTACAATTTGATACCGATACGTTTCTCAACTGCCGCCCCTGGCTAGAAATTGAAACTCCATCTTTCAACTTACCCAAACCATCTAGAGTTGCGCCATCACAATCAAGCTTTGTATTTGAGATAGAGATGCTAACCGCTTGATTATAAGTACATTTCCTATCCAATTTAACTTCCCCACTAATATTTCCTCCGTCAGGCAATTGACACAAAGAGTTGACTTCGCTTGCACTCGCTGCCTGCATACAGCCAGCAAAACAACAGCACAGCGCAAGCCGAGACATAAAGCGACCAACATTCACAGCTTTCATCCACTCAGCCTCATAGCACAATTTAAAATTGACAAGTATAGCCTCAAAAATTAGCACTAACCCTCAGGCCTGCAGCGCATGTAATGTCCTATCAATCGAGCAACACCATAAAAATCATACAAAAAAAAGCCGGCATGCTTAGCATGCCGGCTTTTCTGAATAGACGCATGAAACCTTAGTCAAAAATCTCAACAACACCTACAACAGCACCCTCGGCATCGGTCACAGCCAACGCCCGAATCTTGTTGTCCAGCATGTAAGCCTCAGCCTCAGAAAGCTGAGAATCTTCGCGAATAGTGTGTGGGCTGGCGGTCATGAACTGCTCAACCGAGGCTTGAGTAACGCTCTCGTCTTCCAACAGCGCCCGACGCAGGTCGCCGTCCGTAACGATACCGACCAGCTTGTCGTTATCCATCACCACCGTCATGCCCAAGCGACTACGAGTCATGACCAGCAAGCAATCATGGAAGCTGGTAGACGGTGAAACAACAGGTGCCGGCGAGTGCATGACGTCACAAACACGGGTCAGCAGCTTGCGACCCAGGCTGCCACCGGGGTGGTAGCGAGCGAAGTCCATCGGCTTGAACTGGATAGCCTCAATCAGCGCCACTGCCAGTGCATCACCCATGGCCATAGTTGCCAGCGTCGAAGTGGTGGGGGCCAGATTGTTCGGGCAGACTTCACGCTCGACCGAAATGTCGAGCCAGATGTCTGCATGCTTGGCCAGCGTAGATTTGCCGTTCCCAGTCATGGCGATGATCTTGTTACCGAAAGACTTCAGGCTAGGAATCAGCTTGATCAGCTCTTCGGTTTCGCCGCTGTAGCTGATCAGGATCAGTACATCGATTGGCTTGAGCATGCCCAGGTCGCCGTGGAAGGCTTCGGCCGGGTGCAGGAAAAAGCTGGGGGTGCCAGTGGATGCGAAGGTGGCGACCATCTTCTGGCCGATCAGGCCAGATTTACCCATGCCGCACACCACGGTACGCCCCTGGCAACCAAGGATGAGTTCAACGGCGCTCTGGAACTCGCCATCCAGGCGGTCGGCCAACTGAGTAACAGCTTGAGCTTGAGCGATAAGGGCTTCTTTGGCGATGCTGAGGTGATTCATTTTCGTCCCTGACGACAGCTGAATGTATACGAAGGCGCGAATGTTAAGGTTTTTACAGCTGGAAGCATAGTGCGGAAGCCCCAGTCTCAGAGCAATCTGACTGGCGGCGACGCTAGCAGAACAGAGAACTAAGCGCCGACTTTGCGCCAATGATGGCATTGAGATATCAAATTTAATCTATTTCTTCACACCCCAGCCTCTGCAGGCTTTTACACTCGGCAACCAGTTAACTAACTTCGCAGGAGTGCCTTATACAAGGTGCCAACTCGGCCTGATTGCGCGTGAACGCCCTAGCCATTTGGCTCGTTCTGACGCCAATCATTAAGTGATTAGACGTGGAAACCGCATCTCTCGGACCATCAGTGAAGGCTTGTTGTCTATGTAGCCACTTGGCCTGTTCGGCGCGCCACCAGATGAATACTGGTGGCGCTCCTCGTGCGTAACGACACCAAAAAAGCGGGAGGCATCGCTTGGCCTACACAAGCCCCGATGCCAGCGGCAACCCTTGAACCATAAGGCGTTCAGCCCTCTCTTCCCTTCCAAATCAATATCTTGTTGTAACTTTTCGTTGTACACAGGCCGCTCATACAGCAGCATACCCCCCTTTCTCAGCTTCAAATTGGACGTATGGCAGTGGCAACATGGATGTTATGAATCCCTCTACACGACGGCACCCAGCTGGCAAGAACCTCTATCGCTGGCACGCCGCCTCACTCGAGAGCCATCTCCAAGCCCTTGCCCCCCACTGGGGCCAGAAAACGCTGGAGATCACTACCGAAGTCCTGGGTGCAAATGCATCCTTCGTTAACTACGTGCGTCACCATCGGTTGAAGGATCCGTGCACCGGGCAACCCGTCGAAATAGTGGAAAAATCGATCCGCAAAATTGCGTTTATCAGCAGCCAGGAGGCGCGCTTCCATCGTACTGAAGGAATGTTGGCGAGAAGTAAGCACTTTCACTACCCCGCCTGCATAGGCGTGATCGATACGCCTTGGGAAAGCTTGATATTTACCGAATTCGTGCGTGGCATGCCCCCACGTATGCATGCGATCGCCAAACAGTTGGCGCTTGGCATTGCCGAGCTTGAAAGCCTGAGCCACGATTACCTCGAATCCCAACCTTTCGCCAAAGTGCCCTTGTACTGGAGCATGGACTTCTTCAGGCCTTGGTTCCTGCTACGCCCGCGATTCAATTTTGCCCGCTGCCTTCCTGCGCTGGCGCAACTCGGTCTTGAAGACGAACGCTTTGCCGGGCTGGCTGAGCGCTTCAAGGCCTTTTTACCAGTGACTCGCGCCATGGCAGCCAAGGCCCGACGTAGCCCACGCTGCATCAGCCATATGGATTACCTGCGCAAAAACCTGTTCGTCGACAATGGCCAATTGCACCTGATCGACTGGAGCGAGGTAAAGGTTGGGCGCATAGGCTTTGACGGCGGCGCCTACCTGGGCAGCCTGTTCCGGCGCAAAGACATGAAGGTCTTCTTGGCAGCACAGGCCGAGTTCATCGAGACGTACCGAGCAGCCCTGCCGGAGCGCTTCGATGTGGAACAGGCGCTAGGGAACTTGCGCTACGTGTTTCTCCTCACAGCACTATTCCATTGCTTGCGCCCAGAAACGGTCGCTGAGTACAAGGAGCGAGGCCGGATGGGGTTATTGCTGGAGAAATACCACTATTTGCTGGGGATGCTGGAGCAGGGGTAGATGAGCTTTTGTACCCATGGCGGAAAAAGCTTCGCGGGTAAACCCGCTCCTACAGGCGTGCGTTACGTTCCCCCTGCGGGGTGGTACGCCGCGGTTGCGGGGAGTTTGCCGGGATCAGATGTCATTTTGATGCCATAGGTCATCATCTGCACATATCGTCTAATTTCTTTTCGCGATTTTTGCCCAGCGGCACGCCTACAAATGTGAATTTGTATTAAGATTCGCCATCCTTTGTTTCCACCGGACCCGCAGGGCTATAAGCCCATGCCGCCCCTTTGCTGAATGGATGCCGCTCCACGTATATGGACGACGCTTCGCCCCGCCCTCGCCTGCTGATCCTGTCAAAAGGAGCCCAGCGCATCAGTACGTTGCCTGCCTTGCTGCCCGAATTCGCGCTGCAAAGCGGTGCTGTGCGCGATGTCGAGCTCGCTGATTGGGTAATGGCCTGGGGCCGCAAGCCAAGCGCCATCAAGGCAATGGCCGAGGCGCACAAGGCTGGCAAGCCCGTTCTCACGCTGGAAGACGGCTTCATCCGTTCCGTGGGCCTGGGCGCCGACGAGCCGCCCCTGTCGCTGATCGTCGATGACGTAGGCGTGTACTACGACGCTTCCCAGCCGTCCCGCCTCGAACAGTTGATCGCCACGCCCCTCGACGCCGAGCAAACCCAACGTGCCCTGGCACTACGTAGCCTGTGGCAGCAGCAACGGGTGTCGAAGTACAACGACGCACGCATCGAGCTGCCAGCGTTGCCGGCCGACTGCGTGCTGGTGGCCGACCAGACCTGTGGCGATGCCTCGTTGCAAGGTGCAGGGGCCAGCGACTTCCGGGCCATGCTGGAGGCGGCATTGGCCCGCTACCCGCATAGCACCATCGTGCTCAAGGTGCACCCCGACGTGGTGGCCGGGCGCAAGGCCGGGCACTTCGACCTGGCAGCGCTGGCCGGCAACCCGCGGGTGCAGGTACTGGCCCACAATGTTCACCCGGCCGATTTGCTGCCACGCATGCGTGCAGTGTTCGTGATGACGTCGCAATTGGGCTTCGATGCCTTGCTTTGGGACGTACCGGTGCACACCTGGGGCATGCCGTTCTATGCCGGCTGGGGGCTGACCGACGACCGCTTGCCGGCACCTTCACGCCGCAAGCCTGTGCCGTTGGCGCAACTGATTCATGCCAGCCTGGTGGCCTACCCGCGCTATGTCTGCCCAGAACGTGGTCAGCCGTGTACGCCAGAGGTGCTGATCAACTGGCTGGGCCTGCAACGGCGGCACCGCAGCGTGTTGCCAAACACCGTTCAGATGCTGGGTTTCAGCCGCTGGAAAGAACCACTGGCAAACCTGTTTTTCAACGGCGCGGCCATTCGCTTCGTCAAGCCCGAGCAACCGCTGGCGCAAGACTTGCCCGTGGTGTCCTGGGGCTGCAAGCACGACACTCACCTTTGCGCCCATCCACTGCCCGTCAACCGGGTGGAAGACGGCTTTCTGCGCTCGGTCGGCCTGGGCGCCGGCAAGGCGCGACCGTTGTCGTGGGTGGTCGATGACCTGGGTATTTACTACGACGCCACCCGGCCTTCGCGCCTGGAGCGCATCCTGGCTGAAGAGCCCTTCGACCCGCAGTTGTTGGCCCGCGCGCATGCTTTGCGCCTGGCCATCTGCGCGGCGGGGCTGACCAAGTACAACTTGCCCGGCGCCAGCTGGCAGCGCCCCTCGCATGCGCAACGGGTGATCCTGGTGCCTGGCCAGGTGGAGGGCGATGCGTCCATCCGCTTTGGCGGCAACCGTATCCGCAGCAACCTGCAACTGCTGCGCGCCGTGCGTGAGCAAAACCCTGATGCGTGGGTGTTGTACAAACCCCACCCAGAGGTATTGGCCGGCACGCGCGCCCGCGGTGACGACGAAGCGCAAACCGTGCACTGGTGCGATGAAGTGATCGGCGATACGCCACTGCAGCAATTGCTGGAAGTGGTCGACGAATTGCATGTGCTGACCTCGCAGTCGGGCTTCGAGGCCCTGCTACGCGGTGTGCCGGTGACGACCTATGGCCAGCCGTTCTACGCCGGCTGGGGGCTGACCCGCGACATGGACCTTCAAGCACCGGTGCAGGCACGGCGCAGCCGACAACTGACGCTGGACCAGTTGGTAGCGGGCACGCTGTTGCTCTACCCCACTTACGTAAGCCTGGTGACCAACCGCTTCACCACCGCCGAACGAACCTTATACGAACTACAAAATTGGCACGCCTTACCGCAGCCTGGAGCGCCCTCCCGATGGCAGGACTTGAAACGACGCTTGAGCAGTTTGTTGGGCATGAAGCGCCCGACCAACTGAATGCAAGGGCGACGCGTGGTCCGCTGCTGCGTATCCCGTCACACAATTTTCTGCTGCTTCAGGGTGTCAGTTCGCCCTTCTTCAGCCGCCTTGCCAAGGGGCTGCGGGATATCGGCCAGCGAGTGCACAGCGTGCGCTTCAACGTCGGTGACGCCCTGTATGGCCCCGGCGGCGCGCAGCTGACCTGCCCGCACGCCCCGGAAGACATGGAGGCCTGGTATTCACAGGTGTTCCGCCAACTGGATATCACCGACCTGGTGCTGTTCGGCGACTGCCGCCCGGTACACCGCCCGGCCGTGACCCTGGCGCGGCTGTCGGGTATTCGCGTGCACGTGTTCGAGGAAGGCTACTTTCGGCCCTATTGGGTGACGCTGGAGCGCGACGGGGTCAACAACAACTCGCGTTTGCCACGTGACCCGCAGTGGTACCGCGATGTGGGCAAGTACATTCCGCGCTATCAGAATGGCAACCCGTTCAAGCTGTCGTTCGCCGCACGTGCCACGCACGATGTGCTGTACCACGCCGGCGGCGCGCTGAACCGGCTGTGCTTCCCGCGCTACCGCACCCATGCCCCGTTCAACGCCGCCATGGAGTACGCCGGGTTTATCCGCCAGGGCATGCGCCTGCTGCGCGCCCGTGTGCATGACGACGCGCTGGTGGCCGAAGTGGCCCGCGAGCGGCACCCCACGTTTTTGCTGCCCTTGCAGCTGGACAGCGATGCGCAAATCCGCGACCACTCGCCGTTCCAGAACATGACCCAGGTGATCGAGCATGTGATCGACTCGTTCTCGCTCAACGCGCCCTTCGATGCGCGCCTGCTGGTGAAAAACCACCCGTTGACGCCTGGGCTGGTCAACTACCGCAAGGTCACCGAGCAGTTGGCGCGCCAGTACGACGTGGCCGAGCGTGTCGACTTCATGGAAAGCGGGCACATGCCTACGCTGCTCTCGCACATCACCGGCATGATCACCGTCAACAGTACCGCGGGGGCTTCTGCATTGCTGCACCACCGCCCTACCTGCACGCTGGCCGAGCCGATCTACGCGATGCCGGGGCTAACCCATCAGGGCGGCCTGGATGATTTCTGGCAGCAGCCCGAAGCGCCCGACAACACGCTGTTTCAACGCTTCCGCAACACGGTCATCCACACCACCCAGGTCAACGGCGGCTTCTACACCACCTGCGGCATGGACATGGCCGTGGCCAACTGCCTGGAAGTGCTGATGGCGAAAACCTCAAGAATCGAAAAATACCTATGAGTTCGCATGCCTCACCCCGCTGCATCCTCATCACCGGCGCCACAGGCGGTATCGGTGGCGCGCTGGCGCCTGCCTACGCCGCCCCGGGGGTGACGCTGATCCTGCAAGGCCGGCGCCAGGACCGCCTGGCCGAAATGGCCGAACAATGCCGCGCCCTGGGTGCCCAGGTGCTGCTGGAAGCCCTCGACGTGCGCGACCTGGACGCCCTGCGGGCCATGGTGCGCCGGGTAAGCGAGCAGCATCAGCCCGACCTGGTGCTGGTCGGCGCAGGGCTTAACACCGCCGTGGGCGCCAATGGCGAAGCGGAAGACTGGGACGACAGCCGCGCCCTGATGGAAGTGAACGTGATGGCCGCCTTGGCCACCGTCGAGGCCGCCCTGCCCGCCATGCGCAGCCGTGGCGACGGGCAGATCGCCCTGTTCAGCTCGCTGGCGGGCTGGCGTGGCTTGCCGGTCACACCGACCTACAGCGCCAGCAAGGCCGCCATCCGGGTGTACGGCGAGGCCATCCGCGACTGGCTGGCGCCGGAAGGGGTGAAAGTGAATGTGATTGTGCCGGGGTATGTGGAGTCGAAGATGTGCTTCGAAATGCCCGGGCCTAAACCTTTTCTGTGGACCGCCGACAAAGCGGCCAGGCGTATCAAGCGCGGGCTGGCAGCGAACCAGGCGCGTATCAGCTTTCCGTTCCCGCTCAACCTGGGCACCTGGCTGCTGGGGCTTATCCCGCAGTGGCTTTCTTCGATGATCCTGCGTGGGTTGAAGTACAGTGATTGATGTTTCCATGTTGCCGGTCGCTTTGATCGGCCTGGGCTTGACCGTCGCGGTCGAGCGCCTGCTGGTTCCCCGCCCTGCCCTGCGTCGCCCGGCCGATTGCTGGCTGCTGCACGCGGGGCTGTGGTGTGTGGCCTTCGGGCTGTTGTATGCACTGACGGCGCGGCCGTTGTTCAGTGGCGTGAATGTGTTGCTGCTGTGGCTGCTGATCGTGCTGGTCAGCAACGCCAAGTATCACTCGCTGCGCGAGCCGTTTGTGTGTGCAGATTTCGAGTATTTCAGCGATGCAGTGAAGTTCCCGCGGTTGTACTTGCCGTTCTTTGGCTTTGGCAAGGCCGCGCTGCTGGCGGTGGGCTTTCTGGTTTACCTGTGGGCGGGGTTGAGCTTCGAGGTGGCGGGCGCGCGGCTTGAGGCGTTGCTGCCGTTGGCGCTGGGCCTGGGCTTGCTGCGCCTGGGGCATCGGCCTGTGAAGCCGAGCTTTGATGCCGAGCAGGATGTACGTGGCTGGGGCTTGGCGGCCAGCTTGTGGCGGTACTTCTGGGCGGCGCGGGCGCCGGTTGACCGGGACGGGCTGGGCTCGCCGTTTGCTGTTGGGGCTGTGCCGGCCTCTTCGCAGCCGACAGCGGCCCAGGCCGGGGCGCTGCCGGACTTGGTCTCGGTGCAGAGCGAGTCGTTCTTCGATGTGCGTGGGCTGTGGCCTGGCGTGCGCCCGCAAGTGCTCGACCAGTACGACCTGTTGGCCAGCCAGGCGCTGGCCCGGGGCAAACTGCAGGTGGCAGCCTGGGGCGCCAATACGGTGCGGACCGAGTTCGCCTACCTTACCGGCATCCCTGCCGACCGGTTGGGCGTGCACCGCTTCAACCCGTACCGGGTGCTGGCCCGCCAAGGCCTGCCCAGTATCGCCTCCAGGCTCAAGGCGCAGGGGTACCGGACCATTTGCATCCACCCGTACGACGGTGGTTTCTATGGCCGCAACAAGGTGTTGCCGGCATTGGGCTTTGATGAATTCATCGATGTGAAGGCGTTCAACGCTTCGCAAAAGGCCGGGCCGTTCATTGGTGATTGCGCCGTGGCAGACAAAATCCGCGCGCTGCTGCAGGCGCCAGGCCGCACACAGCCGCTGTTCATCCATGCGGTCACCATGGAAAACCATGGCCCGTTGCACCTGGAAAGCGTAGCCGCGCACGAGCTGCCGGCCTGGTTCGACCGCCCGCTGCAACCGGGCATGCAAGACCTGGCGCCCTACCTGCGGCACATCGGCAACGCTGACCGCATGCTGGGCATGCTGCGCGACACCTTGCTGGCCCAGCCGAACGAGGCGCTGCTGTGCTTCTTTGGCGACCATGTGCCGATCTTGCCCGAGGTGTACCAGGCTGTTGGTGCGCCCGCAGGTGATACCGACTACCTGGTGTGGTCCAACCGCCGCCAGCCTGGCTGCGGGGCCAAGCCAATGCCGGTGCAGCAGCTTTCCAGCACATTGCTGGCCCATGCCCTGGCGCCGGCAACCTGCCAGGACACGCCTGTGGCCAGTGCCGGGGTAGCCTGACAACGTGGTGCGTATCGTTTTGGGATCGGACCTGTCGCCGGAGCGTGCCGCAGACCCTGCCTTGGCCCGCTTGCTGACCGAGGGGCGGGGGTCGCTGGCGTTCCTGATTGGCAATACGGCCTGCCGCTATCGCTTGCTGGGGTCGGCTATCCACTGGGACCGTGTGCTGCTGGCCTTCGAGGGCGAGCAGGCACTGGGCTTTGCCGCATTCAAGCATGGCCGGCGCGGGCCGTTTGCCTGGCACTGGCGGCCGTTCGTGCGTGAGTTCGGCGTGTTGAGTGGCTGGGTGCGGTTTATCGGGTTCTGCCTGAGCGAGCTGCGCGAATGGCGCTACCCGTTCTTGCTGTACGGGCTGCGGGTCAGCAAGGCCGCACGCCAGCACGGCGTAGGCTCGGCGCTGGTGCAGGCGTGCTGCGCGCACGCCGCCGGCCAGGGCTTTACCCAGGTAGAGCTGGAGGTGCCGCTGAGCAATCATCGGGCGCAGCACCTGTACCTGCATAATGGCTTTGCCCTGCGCCGCAAGCGCTGGGTGCCGTTCCCGCCGGTGCGCAACATGTGGCGGGCCGTGTAATGCACAACACGCCTCCCTTTGTACCCCACCCGCCCGAAGGTTACTCACCACCCGATGCCCTGGTAGACGGCACCGGCTGGGTCGGCATCATGTCGCAATGGGTGGCCTGGAAGGTCCTGCACCTGCCGCAGTTCCTCGGCCCGGAAGGCCCGCCCTTCTGGCTGTGGCGCCGTGGCCGCAAGGCGCCCAAGGGGCTCAAGGCCATTGCCGGTATCGGCTACAAGCAGTCGTCGGCCCATGCCCGGGTGCTGTGCCAGCGCTGGGGGCTGCCCTACATTGCGCTGGAAGACGGCTTTTTGCGGTCTTCTTCGCTGGGCATCGAGGGCGATACGCCAATGTCCATGGTGGTCGACCCGGTGGGCATCCACTACCTGGCCGACCGCCCTTCGCTGCTGGAAAACATCCTGCAGCAGCCCGAGGCGCTCAGCGCATACGAACTCAATTGCGCCCGCGAACTGATTGCCTTGATGCGCAGCAGCGGCATCGGCAAGTACAACAACGCCCAGGACCTGCCCGACGACGACCCGCTGGGCCGCGAGCGGCCGCTGGTGCTGGTGGTGGACCAAACTGCCGGGGATTATTCAATCCCGGGCGGCGGGCTATGCGAAGCCGACTATGTGCGAATGCTGGATGAGGCCCTGGCAGAAAACCCGGATGCCGACGTGCGCGTGCGCATTCACCCGGACTGCCTGGGCGGGCAAAAGCCCAGTTGCCTGCTGGATGCCGCGCGGGCCCGCGGGGTAACGCTGGAGGCGCGGCCGGTAGCCTGGGCGTCACTGGCCCGGCGTGCCCGGCGCGTGTACGTGGGTACCAGCCAGGCCGGGCTGGAGGCGTTGATCCAGGGCGTGCCGGTCACCTGCTTCGGGCTGCCGTTCTACGCGGGCTGGGGGCTGACCGATGACCGCATGGCCATTGCTCGCCGGCAGGCACGGCCAGACCTTGTGCAACTGGTGGCGGCGGCCTATGTGCGTTACTGCCGTTATGTCGACCCATTGAGCGGCCAGTTGACCGATGCCTTGACCGTTGCCCGCCAATTGGCCAGCAAGAAAGCCCGCGATGCTGCGTTTGCCGGCCCCACCACGGTGCTGGGCGTGAAGCGGCACAAGCAGCACAACATCCGGCGTTTTTTCGCAAGCCGTTGGGGGCAGCTGCGCTTCAGCGTGGACAGCCCGCGCCTGATAAGCCAGGTAGCGGCCGAACAGGGTCGGCTGCTGGTATGGGCTGCGCGCGAGCCGGCCGGCCTGGCCGAACGTGCGCGCCAGGCGGGGGTGCCAGTGTGGCGGGTCGAGGATGGTTTCTTGCGCTCCACGGGGTTGGGGGCTACCAACAGCCCGGCACTGTCATTGGTGCTGGACCGGGGTGGCATTCATTACGATGCGCAGTCTGCCAGCGACCTGGAGCAGCTGTTGCAGCATGGCGAATTTGACGCCCCATGCCTGGCCGAAGCGGCGCGCTTGCGGGCGCAGATCGTTGCCAGCGGCACCAGCAAGTTCAACCTGCGCAGCAATGTGCGCCCGGCACTGCTGGGGCAGCCGGGGCAGCGGCGGGTACTGGTGGTGGGCCAGGTCGAGGATGATGCCTCGGCGCTGTGCAGCGGTGGCGGTGCCGGGTGCAACCTGCGGCTGCTGCAACAGGTGCGCGCGCGGTTGCCGGATGCCTGGATTCTGTACAAGCCGCACCCCGACGTGGAAGCCGGCAAACGCCGCGGGCACATCGCCCCGGCACAGCTGGTGGGGCTGGCCGATCAGGTACTGGCGGGTGTGGATATCGCCAGCCTGTATGGCCAGGTCGATGCGCTGCATACGCTCAGTTCCACCGCCGGTTTCGAGGCCTTGCTGCGCGGGCTGCCGGTGGTCACCTATGGCACACCGTTCTATGCCGGCTGGGGCCTGACCGAGGACCATCAGCCCTTGCCCCGCCGCACCCGGCGTTTAACCCTGGACCAGTTGGTAGCCGGCGCCTTGTTGCGCTATGCGCGCTATGCCGACGTCCAGCAAGACCTGCCCTGCGATGCCTGGCACGCCCTCGCCTGCCTCAGCGCGCCCCACCCGGCGCCGGTGGCCTATCGACGAGTGGCGCCGTTGCTCAACTATACCCGGACCATGCTCGGCTGTGGCCGGCCATTGGCCCCATCAAAGGACTAGATCATGCCTGTTTCGATCAAGGACATCGGCCGTTACGCGGCACTCCCCTGGCATTGCCTGCAGTTGGCTACCCATGCCAAGTCGTTCGAGAACAACCCGGTGCTGGGCAGTGCCCGGCTCAATGCCTTGGGCCTGCATGTGCAGCGTCGTCAGCTGGCGATGGCCATGGCAGGTTACCGTCGCAATGCGCTGGCCTCGCGGCTGGATGCCAGTGAGCGCGCGCATTTTGAGCAGAACGGTTTTTTCATTCGTGAAAACGCCCTGCCTGCCGAGCAGTTTGCGGCCTTGCGCGCCGAGCTGGGTGCATTGCGCAGCACCGGCTGGGAAATGCGCCAGGGCCGCGCGGTTACCCGCCGGGTCAGCCTTGACCAGGACGTGCTGGCGCAAAACCCGGCCAGTGCGGCGTTTGTGGCGGACCGTGGGGTGCGCGACCTGATTGCCTATGCGTCGTCCAATACCGGTGGCATTACCTACCAGTTGCAGTCGATCGTGATCGACGCCGCCAATGCCGACCAGGACCCGCAGACCCGCCTGCATGCCGACACCTTTCACCCCACGGCGAAGGCGTGGTTGTTTCTGGACGATGTGGCGGATGACCAAGGGCCGTTCAGTTATGTGCCGGGGTCGCACCGCCTGACGCCGGAGCGTTTGGCCTGGGAGTATCGTCAAAGCCTGGGGGCGGCGCGCTCCGGCGAGCAGATGCACCGTGAGGGTTCATTCCGCATCGACGAGCCCGAGCTGGCGGCCCTCGGCTTGCCGCCGCCCCGTCGCTTTGCGGTGCCAGCCAACACCCTGGTGGTGGCGGACACGTCTGGTTTCCATGCCCGTTGTGCAAGCCATCAGGCCAGCCACCGCGTCGAGATCTATGCCAGCCTGCGGCGAAACCCGTTCATCCCCTGGCGCGGGGCGCACCTGTTTGCATTGCCATGGATTGCCAACCACCACATGCGTTGGGATATCCGGTTGAAGCGGTTGATGGGGTTTGGCAAGAAGAGCCATTGGCGGTTTGTGGAACAGTTGAATGCGTATGAGGCACCGCATATCTGACCCACGCCCAGTCCCCGGCCCGGTGGCTGGACGCAGGCCGTCGCGTAGGAGCGGGTTTACCCGCGAAAGGGCCGGGCCTGCTGGCCAATGTCCCTGGCCGTTCACCGTTGCTGCCGCCACCGTATTCGCGGGTAAACCCGCTCCTACACTGATCGGGGGTGGGCACAGATCGGGGGTTGGACGCAGACCGTCGTGTAGGAGCGGGTTCACCCGCGAAAGGGCCGGGCCTGCGGGCCAATATCCCTGGCCAATCACCGCCCCCCCCTGGTCGGTGGGCACATTCTGCAATGGTTGAATCGCTGCTGGCGCCAGGAGGGCGTCTACGCTGGCTCGAACTATCGAAGCCTTCAAGGATGACCCCATGCACTACGCCCACGCCCACCATCTGCGCCGCCATCGGGTTTCACACCCCGGCAGGCTGTATATGCTGACCACAGTCACCCACCAGCGCCGCCCCCTGTTTCACAACTTCAACCTGGCCAGGCTGGTGGTCAATCACCTGCGCCAGGCAGACCGGGAAAACAGCTGCGCCACGCTGGCCTGGGTGGTCATGCCCGACCATGTGCACTGGCTGATCGAACTGAAACAGGTGACGCTGGCCACGTTGATGCGCCGCTTCAAATCAAGGTCCAGCCATGCCTTGCACAAGGCTGGTGTAACAGCCACCCCGATCTGGCAGGCCGGCTACTGCGATCGCGCCATGCGCAAGGATGATGACCTGCTCAACGCCGCGCGGTACATCATTGCCAACCCGGTCAGGGCCGGCCTGGCACCCAATGTCGGCGAATACCCACACTGGGATGCCATCTGGCTGTAAGCGTGGCCCTCACCCCAGCCGCGCCATCTCCTGCGCCACCACCGCAACGGTATGCCTGATCTGCTCTTCCGTATGCTCGCAAGACACAAAAAACCGCACCCGCGCCGAATGCTCCGGCACCGCCGGGTACAAAATCGGCTGGGCATTGATGCCACGCTCGAACAGGGCGCTGGACAAACGGCCGGCCTTGAACGAACTGCCGGTAATCACCGGGATCACCGCCAACCCGGTACTGGTCGCCGTGTCCAACCCTGCTTCACGCGCCAGGCGCAGGAACAGCTCCCCCCGCGCCTGCACTTGCGCTACCCGCTCGCTGTCTGCAGCCAGCAGCTTCAACGCTGCCAACGCAGAGGCCGTGACCGCCGGCGGCATGCCAACACTGTACAAGAAGCCCGGCGCCAGAAACTTCAGGTGCTCGATCAGTGCCGTGCGGCCCGCAATGTACCCACCGCAACTGGCCAGGGTCTTGCTCAAGGTCCCCATCCAGATGTCGACGTCATCGCCAGCCAACCCAAAATGCTCACGAATACCTTTGCCCGTCGCACCCATCACCCCCAGCGAATGAGCTTCATCCACCATGAGGAAAACCTTGTGCTTATGCTTGAGCTCGACGAACCGGGGTAGCTCGGGGTAGTCGCCGTCCATGCTGTAGATGCCTTCCACCACCACCAGCACCCGCTCGAAGTGCTGGCGTTGCTCGCCCAGCAGGCGGTCCAGCGCCTGCCAGTCGTTGTGGGCAAAACTCAGACGGCGGGCACCGGACAGCTGGATACCCTGCAACACGCTGTTGTGAATCAGCTCGTCATGCACCACCAGGTCGCGTGGCCCGAACAGGTAGCCGATGGTGGTGACGTTGGTGGCGTGGCCGCTGACCATCACCACCGCATCGTCCACCTCGTACAGGCGCGCCAGTTCGCGCTCCAGCTCGCGGTGCAGCGGGCGGTCGCCAGAAACCGGGCGGCTGGCCGACACCGAGGTGCCGTAGCGGTCGATCGCCGCCTTGGCCGCTTCGGCCACGGTCGGGTGGCCGGAGTAGCCCAGGTAGTTGTAACTGGCAAAGTTGAGAAACTCGCGCTCGCCAATCTGCGTCTGGGCACCGGCGGTGCCCTGGTGCATACGGAAGAACGGGTTGCTCACGCCCAGCTGCATGGCGCTTTGCTGGATTACCCGCAGTTGCTGGTACCCCGGGTGCTGATCAAAGCGATAGTGCGCTTCGGGCACCTTCAGGGCAGCCTGCTGTACCTGCTCCAGGGTGGCGCCCTGCTCGCCCTCGGCAGCCACATGGCGGCGCCGGGCGAGGGCTTGCTGGATCAGGCGTTGCTTGGCATCACCACCAAGGCCGGTCGGGGTTCTGGCTGTCATCTGGCACTCTTAATCAATCAATCGGTTGGGTGCCGCGTTGCTGTCGGCCAAGGCTGCGTTCAACTGCGCCAACTCTTCGGCACTGTGCTCGCTGCCATGGCGGGCAAGCACATTCTGCGCCAGTTGCTCTTCCCCGCTGCTCGCTTCACCGCGCAGCAGCTCCAGCAAGCGTACGGCAAGCTTGTCGATGCTGGAGCTGTCGCTCAGTTCCATCACCGGCAAGCGAATACCGAAACGCTCTTCCAGCGCCACCACCAACTCAACGCTCATCAACGAATCGAGCCCCATTTCCTGCAGCGGGCGCTGGGCATCCAGACGTGCGGGCGGCAGGCGCAAAATCTCGCACACCTCGTGCTTGAGCATGTCTACGAAGCGTTCGAGCAGTTCGCCATCGTCAAGCTCCTCCAGCATGCGCTGGATGTCTTCACCGCCCCCTTCATCCTCATGGTCGCCGCCATAGGCACGGGCCAGTTCGCTGAAGCGCGGTGTAGTGGCGCTCGGCAGGAAGCGCGCCAGGGCCTTGAAGTCCAGCTCCAGCACGCCATGGCCGTTATCACCCTGCAACAGCATGGCCTCGAGCTGTGCCAAGGCTGCCTCAGCCCGCAGCGCCGAGCCCCCCATGCGGCTCTGCAGGGCGTCCTTGATCTGGCTGTTGCGCGCCAGGAAACCGACATCGTCGATGGCGCCCCACAGCACGGCAGTGGCTGCCTGGCCCTGAGCACGACGGTGCCGCGCAAGGGCTTCGAGCCAGTGGTTGGCCGCCACGTAGTTGGCCTGGCCAGGGTTGCCGAACAAGGTGGTGGCCGAGGAGAACATCACGAAGAAGTCCAGCGCCAGGCCTTGGGTCAGCTCGTGCAGGTACTGCGCACCCTTGGCCTTGGGCTCCAGCACGCGACGCAACTGGTCGCCGTCAAGGTTGCGGATCAGGCTGTCGTCAATCACCGTCGCGGCGTGCACCAGGCCACGCAGTGGCCATGGGCTGGCGGCAATGCGATCAAACACCCCGCGCAGTTGCTCACGGTCGGTGATGTCGCACGCCACGGCCTGCACATCGATACCTTGGGCGTGCCACAACGCCAGCTGCGGCTGGGCCTCTTCACTGGCCGGGCCACGACGGCCCAGCAACACCAGGTGACGGGCACCTTTGTCGATCAGCCACTGCGCAGTACGCAAGCCAAAGCCACCCAGGCCGCCGGTGACCAGGTAGCTGGCATCGGCGGCAAGCTGCAGTGCCCGCACCGGCTGCACGCGGGTGTCGACGGTTTGCTGGATCGGGTTGGCGTACGTCACCACGACCTTGCCAATCTGCCGCGCCTGCTGCATGTAACGGTAGGCCTCGACCACCTGGTTGGCGTCGAACTCGCGGAACGGCAACGGGTGCAGGATGCCCTGCTCGAACAGTTCCATCATCTCGGCGAACAGGCGGCGGGTGAGCGCGGGGCGCTCGCTCATCAGCTGGTCAGCGTCGATACCGAAATAGCTGATGTTGTTGCGGAACGGGCGCAAGCCAATACGGGTGTTCTGGTAGAAGTCGCGCTTGCCCAACTCCAGGAAGCGACCAAACGGCTTCAGCACCTGCAGGTTGCGGTTGATGGCCTCACCGGCCAGCGAATTGAGCACCACGTCCACGCCACGCCCACCGGTGGCTGCCAGCACCTGGTCGGCATACGCCAGCGAACGGGAGTCGTAGATGTGGCTGACGCCCAGCAGGCGCAGGAAGTCGCGCTTCTCGTCGCTGCCTGCGGTGGCGTGAATTTCTGCGCCCAGCCATTTGGCGATCTGGATGGCCGCGATGCCCACGCCACCGGCAGCGCCGTGGATCAGCACCTTCTCGCCCGGCTCCAGGCGCGCCAAGTGATGCAGCGCGTAGTACACGGTGAAGAAGGTACTCGGAATGGTGGCCGCCGCTTCGAACGACATCCCTTCGGGGATGCGTGCAACGGCGTTGGCGTTGGTGACCAGGCGGTTGGCGAAGCTGCAGGGGCCAAAGCCCACCACACGGTCACCCGGGGCGAAGTCGCCCACTGCCTCGGCGCCTTTGCCCTGCACCACACCGGCAAATTCGAAGCCCAAGGTAGGGCCGGAGAAGCCGTTTTCGATGGCTTCATCCGACAGCAGGCCGAGGGCGAACATCACGTCACGGAAGTTAAGGCCCGTCGCACGCACCTGAATGTCCAGCTCATCCGCCGCCGGTTGACGCGGCTCACGCACCTCCCAGCGCAGGTTGCGCAGCTGGCCCGGCAGGTCGAAGCCCAGGCACACCCACTGTGCATCGCCCACTGCGCGGCGCGGCTGGTCGGCCAGCACGCGCAGGCGCGGCACGTAGCGACGGCCTTCGGCGTCCAGGGCCAGCTCGGTTTCGCTGTCGGCGTGCAGCAACGCAGGTACCGCCAGCTCGACCGCTGCCGCGTGGGCCAGATCGAGCAGGCGAATACGACAGTGCGGGGATTCGTTGGCCAGGGTACGGCCAAAGCCCCACAAGGCGGCGTCGCCGATGGCCGCAACCTCAGCGGCGGTGTCGACGCTGTACAGGTGCTCGGCAGCGCCACGGCTGAACAGCCAGCACTGCGGGGCGATCGTCAGCGACTCACAGGCCTGCACCAGCGCGGCCGCTTGCATGCAGCGCTCGGCCTGGCCATCGAGGCCTGTGCCGCTGTCGAAACCAGCCAGGTGCAGCACATGCTCAGGGGGCTGGGCAAAGGCGCCAAGCTGGGCCGCCAGCGCCTGGGCGTCACCCGGCTGCAACAGGTCAACCTGCTGGCCCTGGGCGCGCAGTTGCTGTGCCAGGCGCAGGGCTGCGCCCTGCCCGGCTTCGGCGAGTACGGCCCAGCGCTGCACGGCCACGGGTGCAGCAGTGTCAGCACCGGCGGGCTTGTCCGCCAGCAACAGGTAGCTACCACAGGCGTTACCCGGCAACGCCTCCAGCGTGCGCAGCGCGGTCAGGCCATGTCGCTGCAGCTCATGGCTCCAGAACGCCGGGCCTTGCTGGCGCGACAACGCCTGCTGCGGGCCGGCCAGCCACCAATCTGGCTGGGCACCGAAGACGAAATCGGCCCAGCGCGCCGGGTACTGCCCAAGCAGCGCCAACTGGCCGTGCGGGTTGAGCCGACCACTGGCCAGGCGCAGGGCGTCACCCACCGTACCAAGGGGGCCGAAGTCGGTAGGCACCAGCACCCAGTCGAACGTACCGGCTTCGGCCAGTTGCTCCAGGCCAAGTACCTCCAACGCCGGGCAATCGTCACGCAGGCGCTGCTCAAGCTCAGGCTCGGCGACGCAGTAGGCATAATCGAGGCGATCGAAATCCAGACCGGCGTACAACAGCTCGGCAAACGAAGCGCCACCGAAGCCGAATTCCAGCACCCGCAGGCGCTGGCCGGGCGGCAGTTGCGCCAGGCGCGCGGCCAGGGTCTGGCCAATGCCGCTGAGCAGGTGCTGCTGCCCTGCCGCACCCAGCACCAGGCGCGCCAGGCTGGCACCGCTGGTTTCGCGCGGTTGCAGAGTGTCGAAGGCCTGGCTGCCATCCAGCAACGCCGACAGATGACGGCCGATACGGCCCACGGAATGGATAATCTGGAAGTACTCGGGGTAGCTTCTGAACAGCTCTTGCCAGATAACCTGCGAGGTCGGGCGCTCGCCCTGGTCGACCAATTGCCAGCTGCCGTCCGCGCTACGCTGCAGGCTGCCGTCGTGCTCGGCATGGCGCAACAGCATCGCCAGGAAGTCGCCCTGGCCCTGCGACCACTGCGCGACCTGCTCGGCACTGATGCGGCCGCCGGCCTGTTCCACCGCATCGAGGACAAAGCTGCTGCACAGCACATCCAGCAGTGGCTCCACTTCATTCAGGTAACGCACCTGTGCCGGCTCGTCGGCCAGGCACTGCAAGGCCTCAGCCAGCGGCGAGCAGGCCACGGCGTTACGCTGCACAGGCACAACCGCGCCTGGCGCGGCCTGCCCCACATGGCCCATACGCTTGATGTCGCCACTGCGGTCGTACTGCAGGCGCACGGCACGCATGCGCGCATCCTTGATTGCCAGCACGGCAGCGCCGCTGGCATCGAACAGGGTGAAGTCGACCAGCAGCGAATGCGCGGTGCGCTTGCGCTGGCGCACCTCGGCCAGCACCGGCACACCACCAGCATTGGTAAAGGCAATGCGCCCAAGCTTGACGGGGATGAACGCCAGGCCATCGTCATGCCCCTGGCGGCTGGCCAGCAGCTCGGTAATCAGCTGGAAGGCACCATCCAGCAGCGCCGGGTGCAGGTGCAGGCTTGCCAGTTCGTGTTCGATGGCAGCAGGCACGACCAACTGAGCCAGCACGCGCTCGCCTTCCACCCAGGCTGCGGCCACCGTCTGGTAAGCGGGGCCGTAGTTCAGGCCAACCGCGCAGGTCATTGCCAGGTGCTGCTCGCCGGTGAAGTCTGCCGGGCGGGCTGGCAACGCCGGTGCCCGGGTGTCCAGTAGCACACCGCGCGCTTCGCCCGGCAAGCGTGCGACCACGTGCTGTACCCAGTCTTCGCGTTGCATCAACGTGCGCGAGCTGATGCGCAATGTGCCATCGGCCTCTTCCACCTGCACGCGCACTTTCTTGCTGACCTCGCTGCTCAGCAGCAGAGGGTTGTGGATTTCCAGCTCTTCGATATCGACGAACTCGCCCGGCTGGTGCAGTTGCGCCACCGCCAGGGCCAGCTCGGTAAAGCCTGCACCCGGGAACAGTACCGACTCACCCACCTTGTGGTCGGCCAGGGTCGGGTACTGCTGGGTATCCAGGCGGTTTTCCCAGGTCAGCGCCTGGTCTGTTACCGGGTAACCCAGCAACGGGTGCACGCGCTCGTGGCTCAGCGGGCCATAGGCCTCGGCAGTGACCGGCAAGCTGAAGTGATCGCGCTGCCAGGCGTAGTTAGGCAGGCGCAGCGGGCGCCCCGTCACCGGGAAGCGTGCCTGCCACTTTGGCTCCACGGCGGCAATCTGCAGGCGGGCTACGGTACGTTCCAGCAGCAGCGGACTGTGGTCGTTGCGCTTGAGGGTGCCAATCACCTGCCCCGGTTGTTCGCACTCGACCAGCACATCGCTGACGTAGCTGCGCAGAATCGCATGCGGGCCCACTTCGACGAACAGGTTAAGGCCATTGCGCACCAAGGCAGCCAGCGCGCCCTGGAACAGCACCGGGAAGCGAATGTTCTGCCACCAGTACTGGCTGTCCAGGCGTTCGCCGTTCAACTGGCCACCAACAACAGTGGAGTAGAACGGAATCTTCGTAGCCTGCGGGCGGATATGCGCGAGGTCGTCGATAACCGCTTGCTTGATCGGGTCCATGGCCGGCGAGTGGAAGGCGTAGTCCAGGTCCAGGCGACGGGCGAATACCTGGCGCTCTTCCAGGGCCGCCTCCAGCAGTGCCAGGGCGTCGACCTCACCGGCCACAGTGGCGCCGCGGGCGCTGTTCTCGCCCGCCACCACCAGGCGGCCGTCCAGTTTCAGTTCGGCAATCAGCTGCGCCGTGGCTTCACCCGAGAGGCCGACCGCCGTCATCTTACCGGTACCACGGGTCAGGCCCTGCAGGCGGCTGCGGTGGTAGATGACCTGGGTGGCGTCCTCCAGGCTCAACGCGCCGCTGGCCCAGGCCGCGGCCACTTCACCCACACTGTGGCCAATCACCGCCACCGGGTGGATGCCTTCGGCAGCCAGCACTTTGGTAACCGCCACTTGCAGGGCAAACAGCGCAGGCTGGGCGATTTCGGTACGTGCATAGCGGCCTTCGCCGTTATCACCCAGCAGCTCGGCGCGCAGCGAGTAGCCCGCCAAGGGCTGGAACAACGCGTCCACTTCATCCACGGCGGCGGCGAACAGCGGCTGGTCGAGCATCGCCCGGCCCATGCCCTGCCATTGCGAGCCGTTGCCGGAATAGACAAATACCGGTGCCGAGGCGCCGTCCAGGGCCTGGCCGGCCTCCAGCACTGCGCTCAGTTCGCTGAGGGTCGGGTCCTGGGCATAGTCGTCCAGCGCCTGGGCAGCTTCGGCTGCAGTGTCGCAAACCAGCAGCAGGCGATGGCTGTGCGCATCCCGGCGGAACATCGCCTGGTAGGCCACATCGTAATAGTCGGCCTGCGGCTGCCCGGCCAGGTAGGCGGCAAAGCGCTCTGCGGTTGCGCGCAGGCCTTCTTCGCTCTTGGCACTGAGCAGTAACGGCACGCGCCGGGCGCTGGTCGCTTGCGCTGCCGGCGCCTGTGGCTCAGGGCTTTGCAGGATGACATGGGCGTTGGCGCCGCCAAAGCCGAACGAGTTCACCCCCACGGTCAACTGGCCATCGGCTTTCAGCGGCAGGGGCTTGGTGACCACCTGCAGGTTGAGGTCGGCGAACGCGATGTTCGGGTTGAGCGCCTGCACGCCAATGGTAGCGGGCACGGTACGCTCAGCCAGGCAGTTCAGTGCCTTCATCAGGCCTGCCACGCCAGAGGCGGCTTCAAGGTGCCCGAGGTTGCTTTTCACCGAGCCGATTGGCAGCGGGTTGCCGGCGCCGCGCGCCTGGCCCAGCGCCTCGCCGATGGCGCGGGTTTCGATTGGGTCCCCCACAGCGGTACCGGTGCCGTGGGCCTCCAGGTAGTCCAACTGCTCGGGGGCGATGCCGGCCTGGGTGTAGGCGCGCTTGAGCAACGCCGCCTGGGCCTCGGCATTGGGCAGGGTCAGGCTGGACTTGCGCCCGTCGGTGTTCACCGCACTGGCCGCCACCACCGCCAAAATGGTGTTTCCGTCGGCCACTGCCTGGTCATAGTCCTTGAGCAGGAACAACCCGCCGCCTTCGGAGCGGGCGTAACCGTCACCGTTTTCGTCGAACGACTGGCAGCGCCCGGTGCGCGACAGCATGGTCGCCTTGGCGAAGATCATGAAACCGAACGGGTGCATGTGCAGGCTGATACCGCCCGTCACGGCTTGGTCGACATCACCGCTGAGGATGGCCTGGCACGCCTGGTGGAAGGCCACCAGCGACGACGAGCAGGCGGTGTCGATGGCCATGCTCGGGCCTCGCAGGTCGTAGAAGAACGACAGGCGGTTGGCCGCGATACTCATGGTGTTGCCGGTCGCCGTGGCGCCATCGATGGCCGACAGGTCCTCGAGCAGGCGGTAGGACTGCTCGACACCGGCGATGCCCAGGTACACGCCACAGTTGCTGCCACGCAGGCTGGACGGCTTGACCCCGGCGTTTTCGAAGGTTTCCCAGCACATTTCCAGCAACATGCGCTGCTGCGGGTCCATCATCGCGGCTTCACGCGGCGAGATGCTGAAGAAGCCAGCGTCGAAAGCGCTGATATCACCCAAGGTGCCTGAGGCGAAGGTGTAGCTGGTTGCAGGGCTGGCCTTGTCCGGGTGCAGGAACTCGCGTTTGTTCCAGCGCGACGGGTCAACCTGGGTCACCAGGTCGCGGCCCTCCATCAGGTTTTGCCAGAAGCCCGCATTGGAAGAGCCAGGAAAACGGTACGCACAACCGACGATTGCAACCTTTCTACGCTTGATCAAAACCTATTCCTTCAAATCTCATCGGGCACCGTCCCATCCGTCGGACAGCCGGCATGCCTGGCCTGGCCATGAAGCTGGCCGGTCGTTGTATGTCACTGATGATTGTCTGGGTACCTGAAGCAGCATACACGCGGGGGGCGCAAGACTTTTGGTCTGGGGCTAGCGTGGGAATGTTCAGATTTGTGTGTGCGGATGATACGCGGGTTGTGGAGGTGGGAAAACCCTGGAGGACAGATTGGACAGCATACGCGGAGCTTTGTAGCGGTTGCCTGAATGTGGACCGACCGGACGAACAGGTGGTGAACGAATGCCGGGGTGAGCCAAGCCCGTTCGATCGAAACCCGCCCCAAAAATTCACGAACATCTCAGGAAAATCTCATAGAAATCGGCCCTGTAGGAATATTCCGAAAATAGCCCAGAGACCCAAGAAACTAGTGTAATGAATATTAATTTGAGTTAAAAGCTGGCCAGTCGACCTGCGCCACGACTGACTCACCAACCGCCCCAATGACAACGGCTACAACCCTGGATTACTATGTTCATCCTGCCTGATGAAATCGGACAAACCTTCATCAGGCGTACGCCAGTCACAACCCGAGAGTCGACCTGCCGCCGATACAGCAGATGCCTAAAAATTTTATAAAGCCAGGAACATGAACGAAAACAATTTGATTGCAATTCTTCTTTGCACCTACAACGGCTCAAAGTACCTGCGCGAACAACTTGACTCGCTTATAGAGCAAACCCATAAAAACTGGATTCTGTACGTCTCCGATGATGGCTCGAGCGATGACACCCTGGATATTCTTCATCATTATCAGCGCACGCTTGGTACTCGACTGTTTATTTTCGAGGGCCCTCGACAGGGCTTTGCCAGGAACTTCATTTCACTGATTCAGAATCCACTGGTGGACGGCGATTACTTCGCTTTCAGCGACCAGGATGACATCTGGCTTGACGACAAGCTGGCCAGAAGCCTGGCCGCACTGCAACAAAGCCGCAGCGACGTCGCCACGATGTACTGCTCACGCACCAAGCTTATTGACGCCGCCGGCAAATGCGCAGGGCATTCGCCGCTCTTTACCAGACCGCCAAGCTTCCGCAATGCGTTGGTCCAAAGCCTCGCCGGGGCCAATACGATGCTGGTCAATCGACGCACACAAGCGTTGCTGGCTGCGATCGAACCTAACGCTCAAATAGTCGCACATGATTGGCTGACCTACCTTCTCGTCAGCAGCCATGACGGTGTCGTCATATATGATCCACAACCCACTCTTCTCTATCGCCAGCATGGCGGTAACCTGATCGGATCTAATACAGGATTTCGGCGACGCCTGGTTCGACTTGCCTGCACGCTCCGCGGGCGCTTCAGTGAGTGGAATGAAATGAACCTGCGCATTTTGGCCAAATACAAATCCAGCCTCAGCCAGGACAACCTGCGAATCATGGAGCAGTTTGCTACCGCTAGAAAAAGTCCACTATTCAAACGCCTCCGACTGCTGGGCGAGACCGGGGTATACCGTCAGACACTTGCCGGCAACCTGAGCTTATTAGCAGCGGCGATTCTCAACAAGCTTTAAATATAATGGCACGGCATGACACGTGAAGCCCCAGACGGACGTGCGTTGTCACGCTTGAGGCCACATGCTAGTCTGATCTGCGCTTACAGCCCGCCGCACGCGAGTTGTAACTGCCTTATGGATCAACAGCCCCACGCTGCGGTCTGACCGCGGCAATCATGATTTTACCGACGGCAGACAGAAGACATTTTTTCGCATCATGATCAAACAGCCAGCGCACCCGCACCCCTTCAACGTCACCTCTTTGCAACGTGATCTTGCCGCCCCTGTTTGCTAGCCATCGCGCACATTCCAAGGCGACGAGAAATGATGCCGCGACATCTGGCTCTCCCCATGAATAGCACCCGTCGCCTTTGCAAGGGCTACGCCGTCGTACCTGGGCGATAATCCCGACGATTGCCATGCCTCCGATTCAAGGGTTGAGCCGCAGACCGATCCCTTTCTGATTTTTTACCAGCAGCACCGCTCAACCGGTCCTGGTCGTACCTGGAGATACCGCAGCAATGAAAGCCACTCACCTTGCGATTCCGGATGTTGTTCTTTTCGAGCCGAAGGTTTTCGGCGATCAGCGGGGATTTTTCTACGAAAGCTTCAATCAGAAGGTGTTTGAAGAGGTTGTAGGTAGGTCGGTCACGTTCGTTCAGGACAACCATTCCAAATCGGTGAAGGGCGTGCTTCGCGGCTTGCACTACCAGATAAAGCATGCGCAAGGCAAACTGGTCCGGGTAACGCATGGCGAGGTGTTCGATGTTGCCGTGGATCTGCGCAAGAGCTCACCAACCTTTGGCCAGTGGGTTGGCGCTCATTTGAGCTCAACCAACCAGCATCAATTGTGGATCCCCGAAGGCTTCGCCCATGGTTTCGTCGTGCTTTCGGAAACCGCTGAGTTCCTCTACAAGACCACCGATTACTGGGCACCTAAGTTCGAGCGCAGCCTGGCCTGGAATGACCCAACCGTGGCGATCGAATGGCCTTATACCGACGCACCGACCTTGTCCGCCAAAGATGACATCGCTGCCCTGCTGCAGGATGCAGAGGTGTTTGAATAGTGAATGCTCACCTGCGTCATACTGCCGGTCCCGCCAGCCTGACGATCAGCCTCTGGAAAAACCGGTCGCTGATCTCGCAGATGACCAAGCGCGAGGTCATCGGCCGATATCGAGGATCGGTAATGGGCTTGGCCTGGTCGTTTTTCAACCCGATCCTGATGCTGGCCGTTTACACATTCGTGTTTTCGGAGATCTTCAAGACGCGCTGGGTCGGAGTAGACACTGGCAAAGGTGGATTCGCGATACTGCTTTTCGTCGGAATGATCATTCACGGGCTGTTTGCGGAATGCGCCAACCGTGCCCCGTCCCTCATCATGAACAACAGTAACTACGTGAAAAAAGTGGTATTCCCACTGGAGATTCTGCCGGTCATTACCTTGGGATCGGCCCTCTTTCATAGCTGCATCAGCTTGCTGGTGCTACTGATCGCCCAGTTCCTGATCGTCGGCACGCTCTACTGGAGCGCCTTGCTGTTTCCGCTGATCCTCGTTCCCTTGATTCTCGCGACCCTGGGCATCAGTTGGCTATTGGCCTCACTGGGCGTTTACCTGCGAGACGTGGGGCATGTCATCACCGTACTGACAACGGTCCTGCTGTTCCTCTCTCCGGTGCTCTATCCAGTGGCTGCACTGCCCGAAGCCTACCAGCCCTGGCTAAAGCTCAACCCTTTGACCTACATCATCGAGGAAAGCCGTAGCGTCCTACTCTTCGGCAACCTGCCAGACTGGGTCAACCTGGCAACTGCCCTCGCGGTGGGTGCAATTATCGCTGCCGCCGGATTCTGGTTCTTCCAAAAGACGCGCAAAGGATTCGCCGATGTCATCTGATCAACCTGTCATCAGCGTCAAGAACGTCTCCAAATGCTTTTACAGCTACGACAAGCCACATGACCGGCTGAAACAGGCAATCGTCCCGCGACTCCAACGTTGGGCCGGCGACCCGGTCACTACATACGGCAAGGAATACTGGGCCCTACGCGACATCAGCTTCGATGTCAACAAAGGGGAAACAGTAGGCGTCGTGGGCCGCAACGGGTCAGGGAAGTCGACATTGCTGCAGATAATTTGCGGCACCTTGACGCCGACGCTGGGGGAGGTTGAGACCCACGGTCGTATCGCCGCACTGCTGGAGCTGGGCTCTGGGTTCAACCCTGAATTCACCGGGCGCGAAAACGTCTACCTCAACGGTGCGGTCCTCGGCCTGAGCCGCGAGGAAATCGACCAGCGCTTTGATGCTATTGCCGGTTTTGCAGATATCGGCGAATTCCTTGATCACCCCGTTAAAACCTATTCCAGCGGAATGGCCGTACGACTGGCATTTGCCGTACAAGCACAGGTCGACCCGGAAATCCTCGTGGTTGACGAGGCATTGTCGGTTGGCGACGCGAGGTTCCAGGCCAAATGCTTTGAGCGCCTACGCCAGCTCAAAGATAACGGTACCAGTATCCTGCTCGTCACCCACTCCAGTGAACAAGTGGTCACGCATTGCTCTCGGGCGATTCTGCTGGAAAAGAGTCGCGTCGAAATGATTGGCAAATCGCGCCCGGTCATTAACCGTTACACCGACATCCTCTTCGGTCGCGACAAAGAGGAAATCAAGCCTGGGTTGGAGCAAAACGCTCAAAGCGCTTCCACCGAGTCAGCAGACGTACCGCGCGAAGCCATTTCACTCTTGTTCGACCAGGATGCTTACAGTACTCGGCCCAACTACAACCAGCATGAATATCGCTGGGGAGATGGCGCTGCGACCCTCACTGACTTCCACCTGAGCGCCGCAGGCAATGCTTATCCCAACAGCGTGGAGCCAGGCGACGATATCACCCTGACGCTCGCGTTCACATTCAACCGCCCCGTCATCAATCCGATCATTGGCTTTACCATCAAGACCAAGGAAGGCGTCACGGTCTACGGCACCAATTCATACCTTCTTGATTGCGAAGATGCCCGAGCCCTGGGCGAAGCTGGCGCCAGGGCTACCGCGCGCCTGCAATTCAAAAACAGGCTAGCGACAGGCGATTATTTTATATCCATCGGCCTGGCATCCCGCGAAGGCGAAGAAATCGTCCCTCACGATCGTCGCTACGACTCCATTCATTTTATCGTTGAGCCAACACCCAATCTCTTGGGCCTGATTGACCTCGCTCTGACTATGGAAATAAACCGGTAAGCCCCGATGAACACACTAGAACAACATGGCTATACCAAAGACCGCGATACTGAAGTGTGGGTCCGTTCCGACTTTGGGGGCATCGCCTACAGCGACGGCGATAGCAGCGAAACCGAGTTGGCGAAGATTATTCGCGAGGCCAGCGACGTCTCTGTCCTATCCGATGAGCTCCCTCAATACTGCACGGACTGGGCGAAGCTCTACCATCTGAGCGCGGTGCGCGGCAATATCCTGCGCCCGTTCGAACATCTACTCAAAGGGCGTGTTCTCGAAATTGGCGCAGGCTGCGGTGCTATCAGCCGTTACCTGGGCGAGTGCGGCGCCGAACTGCTCTGCCTGGAAGGCAGCCCGCGCCGGGCAGCCATTGCCGCCAGCCGAACGCGCGACCTGGACAACGTGACCGTGCTGGCGGAGCGCTTCGACGATTTCAAGGTGGACGTGCAGTTCGACGCCGTGACCCTGATCGGCGTGCTCGAATACGCCAGCATGTTCAGCAACGCCGAAAACCCCGCGCTCGCCATGCTCAAACGCATTCGTCAGTTGCTAAAGCCAGACGGTCATCTGTTCATTGCCATCGAAAACCAGCTTGGTCTCAAGTATTTTGCGGGCGCCCCGGAAGATCACGTGGGCATTGCCATGTACGGCATCGAAGGCCGCTACCAACACGGCCAGCCCAAGACCTTCGGTAAGGTAGAGCTGGAAAGATTGCTCGCCTCCGCCGGCTTTGAAGCATCCGATTTTATGGCTCCAAGCCCGGACTACAAACTCCCCAACTCGATCATCACTGAAGCCGGCTTCCAGTGTGATGCGTTCGATGCTGCGGCGCTTGCCTGGCAGAACGTCAAGAAAGACCCTCAACTGCCAGAGTCGACCACCTTCAACCTGGAAAAAGCCTGGCAGGTGGTGTTCAACAATCGTCTGGGCATGGATCTTGCCAACTCCTTCCTGATCAAAGCAGCCTGCAAAAAAAACGATAGCCAGAAAAACGATATCCTCGCCTATCACTACAGCATCGGCAGAAGGACCCGCTATTGCAAAGAGTCATTGTTCGTCATGACTGACGACGGCATTCAGGTCGAATACAAACAACTGGCCTCCTCCGCTACCCCTTCCGAGAATGAAGACAGCAGCGCATTCAAGTACGTACTGCCCCGCATTGATGCATACGCCGCCGGCAAGGTGCTAAGCCTTGATTTTCTGGATAGCGCCGCTCACCACGACTGGAGCATTGACAGCTTTGCGCCCTTTATAAAGACCTACCTCGCCTGCCTGGCGACATTGCTCAAGCAAGATGGGGCAGATGTCGATCTGCGCTCAGTGGGCGCGGTGCTTCCCGGCCACTACATCGATGCCGTGCCGCAGAACATCGTGCTGAGACCTGACGGCACGCCGCAGCTCATCGACGTTGAGTGGGAGATGATCGGGGGTGTCGAACTTGGTCACCTGATGATGCGCGCGTTACTGCTGCTCATGGCCGCAGCGAACCCGTTCTATCCCAGCGCAGCCTCCTTCAGCCGCCAAGAGTTCACCATGGGCCTGCTGGCGAGCGCAGGGCTGGACATCAGTCGTGAAGATTGCGAGCGCTACATTGCGCTCGAGGCGGCATTTCAGGAGAAAGTCACAGGAAAGAAAGCCGACCGTTTCTTGGACTGGGCACCCGAAGCCCTGATTCACAAGCTGGGCAGCACACAATCAACGTCGAAATTCGCGACGCTGTATATCAGTGACGCGCATGGCAACTTCTCTGAACAGTCAGCACTGCGCCACGAGGTCAGTGATGGCCCGCAACGGCTCCAGTTCGCTCTCCCCAGCCCGCTCGCAGCCTCTACTGTTTTCCGCTTCGATCCCGTGGATCAGCGGCAGGGCTTCTCGATTGAAAGCATAAAGGTATATTCTGGCGCCCGATGTGCCTGGGAATGGCCAGGCGAACTCAGCCTGCCGCTAGCGGCAATGTTCGCGTGGAAGATCCCTCGCGCGGATGATTCGCTCTACCTCGCTCTGACTGACGATCCCAGCCTGACGCTTCCCGTGGACATGGAAACGTTGCAAATCGGCGAGCAGCTCGAGCTGGAAATCAGCCTTACTATATTCACGGACGCGCAGTTGGCTCGGGAGGTCAACATGCTGAATCAATCTGGACATGTAAGTCCTGTCACGGACCTGCAAAGTAAACTTGATCTGATCGTCGACTCGAACAAAGAAATCGCTCATGCCCTGGCGCATGTCAAAGCCTCTGTCAGCCAGAGCACTGTTCTTGCAGAACTCAGCGAGTCCCTGCTTGCGAAGGACAGGAAAATTCATGAGCTGTCGACTCAGCTGCAGAAGAAGGTCCAGCAACAAGAGGCCCTGGCCCAGGTGCTGCACGAGCAGCAGATGATGGGGCTGAACGCCGGCGAAGCGAAAGATCCGGAGCTGCTCGGCGTTCCAGCGCTGCAGGCATCCATCGCCAGATGGCAAGAGTCTCTTGCCCAGAAGGACGAACACATTCGTAACCTCGAAGAGCGTCTACATGTTCTGCAGGTCGATAAAGACACCCATATCCACCACCTCAATCTGCACATCATCGGCATGCAGAAGTCGACCAGCTGGAAGGCGACCGCCCCGGCCCGAAAGCTCATCACACTGACACGCAGGCTCAACAGAGGGCTCAAATTACTGCCATCGGTGATCCGACGTGGTGGCGGCTTGAAAAGCACTGTTCGCAAGACCATCAGCGTATGGCGCCAGCATGGCACAGCCGGGCTGATCGCTCGAGCTCGCTGGGTCGCGAACCCGGGCAGTTCCAGCTTAGTAAGCCCGGAAAGTGGCGAGGTCATCCATAGCCATGACTACGCGAGCTGGGTGAAGCTTTATGACACCCTGGACGATAATGATCGCTGGCGAATCAGCGAAGAAATCAGGCAGTGGAAAGACCAGCCTCTGATTTCGATCATCATGCCGGTTTACAACCCGCCAATGGATCTACTGCGCGAGGCTATCGACAGTGTCACTGCCCAGCTTTACAAGAACTGGGAGCTTTGCATTGCCGATGATGCGTCCACTGACCCTGAAGTCATTGCCTATTTGAAAGGGCTGACCAAACAGGATCAGCGGTTCAAGGTGGTGCTACGCGAAAAGAATGGCCACATTTCCAAAGCCAGCAACTCGGCACTGGAGCTTGCAAGCGGCCGATACGTGGCACTCATGGACAATGACGACCTGCTGCCGGCCCACGCCCTTTATTGGATCGCGCGAGCCGTTCATGAAAACCCCGACGCTGCCGTCATTTACTCGGACGAAGACAAAATCGACGTCGAGGGTAATCGCTCGGCCCCTTATTTCAAGACTGACTGGAACCTCTATCTCTTCCGCTCACACAACATGATCAGCCACCTTGGCGTATACCGCCGGGACCTGGTACAGCGGGTTGGCGGCTTCCGAGAAGGCATGGAAGGCTCACAAGACTACGACCTGGCGTTGCGCTGCGTCGAACAAGTCAGGCCCGATCAGATCGTTCATATTCCGCATGTTCTCTACCACTGGCGCGTTCACCCTGGCAGCACGGCTATGTCGCTGGGTGAAAAGCCATATGCACAGATTGCCGGTCAGAATGCACTGGACCAGCATCTGCAACGTACAGGTATCAAGGGCCACGCCGAGCTTCTGGATTTCGGTATGTACCGGGTCCACTACGACCTCCCGGCAGATCAGCCGCTGGTTTCCCTGATCATCCCGACTCGCAATGCTGTTGGGTTAGTGCGTCAGTGCATTGAAAGCATAACGAGCAAGACCAGCTATCAGCACTACGAAATCATTCTGGTGGATAACGGCTCTGATGATCCAGAAAGCCTCCAGTATTTCGAGTCACTCAAACTGCAGCAGAATATCAGGGTGCTCCGTGACGATGGGCCATTCAACTATTCGGCCCTGAACAATCGTGCGGTCCGTGAAGCCCGCGGTGAACTGGTCGGACTGATCAATAACGATATTGAAGTGATCAGCCCTGACTGGTTGAGCGAAATGGTGTCGCTGGCGTTGCAACCTGGCGCAGGCGCTGTCGGCGCCCGGCTGTGGTACCCAGATAACCGCTTGCAGCACGGCGGCGTCATCATGGGCCCGCTGACATTGGCCGGTCACGCCCACAAGATGCTGCCGCGTGGGCACCATGGCTATTTCGGACGTGCGTCGCTGATACAGGGGATGTCTGCGGTCACCGCCGCATGCCTGATCGTTCGCAAGTCCATTTTCGAAGAAGTCGGCGGGCTCAATGAAGTCGAGTTGAAGATTGCTTTCAATGACGTTGATTTTTGCCTGAAAGTCATGGCCGCTGGATACCAGAATATCTGGACGCCAAATGCAGACTTGTATCACCACGAATCGGCGACTCGCGGGCTGGAGGATACGCCCGAAAAGATTGAGCGGTTCAAAAGCGAAGTTAGATACGTGCAGGAAAAGTGGGCAAAAATTATTGCTAACGATCCGGCATACAATCCAAATCTGAGCTTTGAACTCGAAGACTTTTCACTGGCATTCCCTCCCAGAATTGCTCAGAAATAAAATAGCCAGGGACCGCCTTTGATGCGAAGAATCGCCAAACGCTCTGTACTAATCGCTCTCTGCGCAGCCCTAATTGTAGGGCTGCTCTTGGAGTTCACCCGCATGGGCTCGCCTGTAGTACGCTTGAACTTCTCAGCCAACACACAAGGTTTATCTCAAATCTTCTTCAATAACGGCGGAAGCTACTCAGAAGAAAACTCTAAAACCTATAGATTAGCCACAGGAATAACAAATCTATCTTTTAAGATTCAAGGTGACTCGCCTGTACGCTGGGACCCATCACAAACCGAAGCCTCCATAATCCTGGAAAGACCATATATAACGCTATTCCGCGTCAAATTGGACACTCCCGTAAAAATAAACGCCCTCAACCAGATTCAGTCAATCCAGGAAAATGGCGGGCGGATAATTATCGAAAGTACGGAGCGGGCAAATGACCCGCAAGTGCAGATTAGCTTTGATACAAGAGCCATAGCAAAAGAAAAGCTTAATCTCGTGCTGGCGATTTCTGCATTGGTTGCACTCACCACTGCACTGGTATCCCTATTCACCTCCCAACTTTCATCCATCTCAAAATATCTGGATCGAGTCCGACACCACGCCCACGAACACGTCAGAGCTGAAAGATTTACCCTGAATGAGTTCTTTATTCTTTCAGGAATGGCGATTACTGCAAACATTTATTTCATCGCAAACCTTTCACTCTCGATAGATGATGAGATGGGCGCAGCAAGAAGCAACCCGGAAGTCTGGATATCTCAAGGACGCTGGGCAGTTTATTTCATAGAGTCATTCTTATTCCCCCAACCAGCCATCCCTTTCGCCCCCTACATACTATTGAGTGTCTGCATCGCCGGATCATATATGCTTTTGATTCGATCTCACGGACACATGCCTTCTTGGAAGTCTTACTTTACATTCCCTGTGATCGCGGGCTATCCAACACTATGGCTTATATCTGAGTTTTCTTCAAATGTACCAGCTCTAGCTATAGGTTTTTTCCTAACAAATCTTTCCGCCTATTTAGTATTCATCAAGCACCCTACCCCCCCAAAAGTCTACTCCACGCACGCAAACCTACTCGTAGTACCTTTACTCCTGGCATTCTCGATCGCGTGCTACCAATCCCTTGCAATACTATTTGTAAGTATTTGCCTGGGGATCAACATGATCAAAATCGTATCAAACACGAATAATTGGAAAAGCGCGACAAACGCAATCATCACGGATGGGACGAAGGCCTTGATCTACTTGGGCCTTGGGATACTTCTTTACGCCATCATAAACAAAGCTAGCCAGCACCTGGCGAACTCCTTCAGCCCTTACCTCAATAGCTTCATCAAACTAGAAACCTTAATAAACTCGCCGCTTTCCGTCATTACATCAGTAATAGCAGAAGCAAATAAATTCTATATTGGCTCAGCCAGCCGATTTGGAGCAGCAATCCCCATCTCACTCGGACTGCTGATAATTTCCGCATTGAGCATTCTAAGCCAAGTTAGAGGACGCGCTACTCCGGCGCTTTTAATTTTCACACTCTTACTTGCCTCGCCATTTGCTCTGCATTTTCTCGCAGGCCCTGACAACGTACCTCTTCGAACAATGATCGCACTCGGCTATGCAACATGGCTAATGGCCTTCATCGCACTAACAGCAAAAAATTCTATCATCACCTTATTATCAGTATTAATTATAGGCACCTACCAGATTCAAAGCGCAGGTGTAACATCCCAGTATATTGCCTCTGCCAAACTTACTCAAGGACACGATGAAGCACTGGCCTCGAGCATCTACCAGGCGATCATCCAAACTTCCGGAAACGAGACAGCATCTCAACATACTCCAATTGTGATAGACGTTTACGGACACAAACCCTTTGAAACACTATATGCGAAAGCACTCACCTCAACTACACAGGCATCTTTTTTTGACTGGGATAACGGCAATCTATTGAGAATCACAACGTACATGAGGTTACTTGGATTCAACAATATCTTGCCAGCCGACGAGAAAACCCGTCAAACATTGACTCCTTATTTTTCAGGCATGCCTACCTGGCCACTTCCAGGCTCGATTATCAACGTTAACGGCACCTACCTTATCAAACTAAGCGAAGATGCTGACCCAGCGCATCTTCCAACCAAATAACGATAGAGATCTATATGCACAACAATCATCTCATCCCCCTTTTCTCCGCTGAAATAGTGAATACTGGTATTGATTTCCTGTCTCCCTTGAAAACCGTTCTGGACAGCCACTGGTACATCCTTGGCACTGAAGTGAAGCAATTCGAGGAAGCGTTTGCTCGTTATGTCGGTGTCGACCACTGCATAAGCGTCGCCAATGGTTCGGAGGCACTGGAGCTCGCACTTCGCGGCCTGGGCGTTGAACAAGGCAGTCGCGTGGTAGCGATCGCCAACGCCGGCTTCTATAGCAGCACCGCCATTCATGCCATTGGCGCAGAGCCCGTCTACGTCGATGTAGACGCAGAGACGCTGACCATGTGCCCCAATGCATTGGCGCAGGTTATCGAAAGCAAGCCTGCTGCGGTCATCGTGACGCACCTGTATGGGCAACTGGCCAATATCGAAGAAATCGTTCGCATCGCTCAGGCCGCTGGCGTACCGGTCCTCGAAGACTGCGCACAGTCCCACGGTGCACGACGCAATGGCCAGCAGGCCGGCAGTTTCGGTGACATCGCCTGCTTCAGCTTCTACCCCACGAAGAATCTCGGCGCCCTGGGTGACGGCGGCGCTGTGGTTACCCGCAACGACCAGCTTGCCGCCCGCATTCGCCAGCTGCGTCAATATGGCTGGTCGCAAAAATACCAGGTCGCCATTGCTGGCGGTCGCAACAGTCGCCTCGATGAAATGCAGGCCGCTATCCTGCGCGTGAAACTTCCGCTTCTCGATGGCTGGAACGAGCAACGCCGCTCTATCGCTCAGCGCTACAATGCCGCGTTCGCCTCGCTGGACCTGCAACTGCCTGCCTCTACGGGCGAGGACTATGTTGCTCACCTGTACGTTGTCCGAGTCAAAGACCGCGCAGCTTTCGCTGCAGCGCTCAAGGAAAGGCTTGTCAGCACCGATATCCACTACCCGATCGCCGACCACAAACAGCCTGCCTATAACGCCACACCGCCCCAGTCGCTCGTGGTGACCGAACAGGCCTGCAGTACTGTCATCTCCCTGCCCTGCTTCCCGGGACTCAAAGATGAAGAAGTGAATCGGGTCATCGACGCCGTCAAGGAATTCTTCACCAAGGAGCATTGATCTTGCTGACGCTGGTCATCCCCGTTTATCGCAATGAAAGCAACCTGCCCGACTTGTTGACGGCAGTGGCTGACCTCAACCTTCAGCTCGAAGGTGAGCTGGAAGTGGTGTTCGTTATTGATGGCAGCCCTGACCGTTGCTATGAAATTCTTCGCGACACGCTGCCATCCCAGCCATTCCGCTCCAAGCTCGTCCTGCTGTCGAAGAATTTTGGCTCGTTCATGGCTATCCGAACTGGTCTGCAACACGGCAGCGGCGATCGATATGCGGTGATGGCAGCAGACCTGCAGGAGCCGCCGGAGCTGGTGCTCGAAATGAACCGTGTGCTGCTGCGGCAAAATACCGATGTCGTGGTCGGTGTGCGGGAAGGCCGTGAAGATCCATGGGCGTCTCGCACAGCATCGAAAATCTTCTGGGGGCTCTACCGCCGATACGTCATCCCGGAGATTCCTCCGGGTGGGGTCGACATGTTCGCCTGCAACAAAGCGTTCAGAGACACACTACTTACGCTGGACGAACGCCACAGCTCGTTGATTGCTCAGATCTTCTGGCTCGGCTACCGCCGCGAAGTCGTGACCTACTCGCGTCGGGAGCGCATCCATGGCAAATCGGCCTGGACGCTGCGCAAGAAGGTCAATTATCTGATGGACAGCGTCTTCTCTTTCACCGATTTGCCCATCAGACTGCTTACCCGCGTCGGAGCATTCGGATCATCGCTGGCCGCACTTTTCGGCCTATTCACGGTGATCGCCAAATTGCACGGCATGATCGAAGTACCCGGATACGCGATGATCATGCTGGCAATTACCTTCCTGGGTTGCTTGAACCTTCTGGGGCTCGGCATCGTTGGCTCTTATGCCTGGCGCACATACGAAAATACAAAAAATCGGCCATTGGCAATTCCAATGCGCGTTGAGGATTTTGGAGACAGCAATGAGCGGTAACAGGAACTTTTTCGTCCACAGCCACGCGCTGTGCGAATCCGAAAACATCGGTCAGGACACCCGGGTGTGGGCCTTTGCCCATATCTTGCCAGGCGCCAGCCTGGGCCGCGAATGCAACGTCTGCGATAACGTTTTCATTGAAAACGATGTCGTCATCGGTGATCGGGTAACGCTTAAATGCGGCGTTCAGATCTGGGACGGGATCACTATCGAAGACGATGTCTTCATTGGTCCCAACGCCACCTTCACCAATGACCTCTTCCCGCGAAGCAAGGTCTATCCGCAGACTTTCTCACGCACCATCATCAGAAAGGGTGCCTCCCTTGGCGCCAACTGCACCATCCTTCCCGGCTTGACCATTGGTATCAATGCAATGGTCGGCGCTGGTGCGGTGGTTACTCGCTCCATTCCGCCAAACGCCATCGTCGTCGGCAACCCAGCGAAGATCATTGGCTACGTCGACGCCAAACCGGTATCTACAAAAGCAGAAAACGAAGTCACGCCCTACTCGGAAGGTGCAGAAGAAACGTCAGTCAAGGGCGTCAAGCTGCACACCATGAAGGAGGTGACTGATATACGCGGTAGCTTGTCAGCTGGGGAGTTTGAACGCTCCATTCCCTTCAAGACCGAACGCTATTTCCTGGTCTATGACGTTCCCACAGCCGAAACCCGGGGTGAGCATGCCCACCGTGAGTGCCATCAGTTCCTGGTAGCCGTGAAGGGTTCTGTTCACGTCGTGGCCGATGACGGCATCAACCGTGAAGAGTTTGTATTGGACAAGCCTAACAAAGGTATCCATCTGCCCCCAATGACTTGGGGCATACAGTATCGCTACTCTCCGGACGCAGTGCTCATGGTCTTCGCATCGCACTATTACGATGCGGATGACTACATTCGCAATTACGACGAGTTCAAGTCACTGATCAATAGCCACCTGTCGTGAAACCATGAACAACTCGGTCATTTCCAAGCTTCTCAATCTGGACATTGCCCGTTTCCTGATGTCAGGCGGTTTCAACACCGCTCTGACATATGGCATGTATCTGGGTCTACTGACGTTTTTATCCTACCAACTCAGCTATACGCTCTCCTATGTAGCCGGCATCGTCCTAGCCTATCTGCTAAATCGATTTTTCGTCTTCAAGAGTCATCAAGGCGTAAAATCTGCGGTCATGTTGCCACTGATTTATCTGGTGCAGTATCTGCTCAGCGTGCTGATCCTGTGGGTATGGGTCGAGAGATTTCAACTGGATAGTCGACTGGCACCACTTGTGGCCATCGTCCTTACACTGCCTGTGACGTTCCTGCTTTCCCGATTCGCATTCAAAAAGCGATAACTATTGCTTACGTGCGGTATTACATACAACGAATGGAACAGGTCAACCACAGTTCGTGCGCACAGCTTTAAGTGAGCCTTCGGTAAGTGTGCCGGGCGAGTCCAATGAACCAAGAAAACTTTGAAAGCATTGGAAAATGATAATTAATGATCGACCAGACACCGCCCTGACAGTGCCGTCCAGGGCATAAGGTCTGATCGAGCCTCGCCTCCGTTAGTGCCTGAACAATGCGCTGAGCATGCACAGCACCACAAATGCAAACTGGTCACGCCGGCGCCGCCGACATTCTTGTGCGCGTATCATCAACCTCAGAAACAAAATCCGCCCGGAACACTTAAGGCTCTTTGGGACTGCATCCTGGCAATGGGTGTCGAGCGTTAGCTCACGTATGAGTTTGACCTGAGAAAACCACCAACCTTGTACAACCTGCCTGACTCGCGAAATCGCCGAGCGCAGACCCGCGTTCACCCCTACCTGATTTTTCAGGTGCTGGCGGTAATCCATTCTCGGAACCGGATCAATGAACCATCTGTACCCTGCACTGCGCGCGTAGGCATAGCAGAACCAGTCGTGTAGCGCGACATTTTGCACTGCCTCCCAGCGCTGGGCTATCAAACGCTTCAGCGCAGCCGCCAATTTCTGAGTCAGAACGTAAGTGCAACCTGGACCCGCGGCTTCAAACAAATAGTCCCATGCCACCTGAGGTTGCGCCTTGTCCACCAGTAAACGACGGCCGTCGGGCCAAAAAGCGACTACATTGCTTGAGTAACCATCGAAGTTGCCTGTTCGCAGTTGCGCGACAGCTCTCTCAAGCTTGTCCGGATACCAGATATCGTCTTGATCGGAAAAAGATAAGTAGTCGAACGTCGAAAAATCGACATCTCGGATCAGCCGGAAGAAGTTGGGGGCAGCGCCGCCAAATGGGCCTGCTGGTGGCAATACGAATACACTCTCGTGCCCCGCAGCGTAATCAGCGCACCAGCCTTCGGTACCATCACTGGAAGGATCAACGCTGATGAAGATGCTTACGTGAACATTGGTTTGCGAAAGGATCGAGGCGAGTTGCTCCTCGATCCAAGACATTCCGTTGTATGCAGCCAACAGCACTGCAACCTGTGGCAGATTATCAGCCATGCTGCTGGTCACCTTGCTTCATTCGCATACAGCGACTCAGTGAGCCCCGACGTCCAGCAACTTTTTCAGGTACTGGCCATAGCCGGTCTTTTTCAGCTTCTCTGCTTGGTCCTCGACTTGCTCTTTCGAAATCCAGCCGTTGGCATAGCCAATTTCCTCAAGGCACGCTACTTTCCAGCCTTGGCGCTGCTCGATTGTATGAACAAAATGGCTAGCCTCTAGCAGCGACTCATGGGTGCCTGTGTCCAGCCAAGCAAAACCGCGACCCAGCATCTGCACCGTAAGCGACTTCCTGTCCAAATAGGCACGGTTGACATCGGTGATTTCGAGCTCACCGCGCGCGGAAGGCTTGATGCTTTTGGCGATCTCGACCACGTCGTTATCGTAGAAATACAAACCGGTCACAGCATAGTTGGACTTCGGTGCTGCGGGCTTTTCCTCAATGCTAAGGGCGCGGCCATTTTTGTCGAATTCAACGACACCAAAGCGCTCGGGATCGTTCACGTGATAGCCAAATACCGTAGCACCGTCTTTTTGCTCGGCAGCGGCGCGCAAATTATCCGAAAAATGCTGACCATAGAAAATATTGTCACCGAGGATCAAGCAGCAAGGGTCATTGCCGATAAATTCTTCGCCAATAATGAATGCTTGAGCCAAGCCATCCGGACTGGGTTGCTCCGCGTAGCTCAACTGAATGCCATATTGGCTGCCATCCCCGAGCAACTTGCGAAACGCCGGCAGATCGTCAGGCGTCGAAATGATCAGGATCTCACGCATACCCGCCAGCATGAGTACCGACAGCGGATAGAAGATCATCGGCTTGTCGTAGATTGGCAGCATTTGCTTGGAAACACCCAAGGTCAACGGGTGCAAACGCGTTCCCGAACCGCCTGCTAGGATGATTCCTTTACGATTGATTGCGTTCATTTATTCAAGATTTCCATGAGCATTCGAGTTACACCGACTTTCCAGTCCGGCAATTGCAAAGCGAAAGCATCGCGTAGCTTTGTTGTATCCAGACGTGAGTTCAACGGACGATTTGCAGGCGTCGGATATTCCGTGGTAGCAATTGGATTGATCGTTTCCACTGCTAACGGCTCGCCGTGTGCTCGCGCAGACGCAATGACATATGTCGCGTATGCGTGCCAAGACGTCTCACCCGCGGGAGCCAGGTGGTAAATCCCGCACAAGCTGGGATTGTTCAGTGTCTTCTGCACTGCATGCACTGCAACATCGGCCAATAGCTCGGCACTGGTCGGCACACCAATCTGGTCCGCAATGACATTCAGTGTCTGTCGTTCCTTAGCGAGGCGCAGCATGGTCTTGGCAAAATTGTTCCCTTTTGCCGCGTAGACCCAACTGGTCCGGAAAATCAGATAGTTGCAACCTGAGGCGACGATCAGCTGCTCGCCTTCCAACTTGGTGGCGCCGTAATAGTTTACCGGCGATACGCTATCACTTTCTTTCCAGGGGCTTGTACCCGCACCATCGAATACATAGTCCGTGGAGTAATGCACGAACAATGCATCCAGACGCTTCGCCTCTTCAGCAATCACCCCGCTAGCCAAGGCATTGACCTTACGGGCGAGTTCCTGCTCAGTCTCCGCCTTGTCGACAGCAGTGTACGCTGCGGCATTTACGATAAGATCAGGCGCAACAGCACGGATGGTCTGGCGCAACCCGTCCAGGTCCGACAAATCACCGCTGAGCGTGCCATATGAGGTAGACACCGGATTCCGGCCCAAGGCGACGATCTCACCCATGACTACCAGGGCACGTTGCAACTCCCAGCCAACCTGTCCGTCTTTACCCAGCAACAGAACCTTCATGGCTTTTCAGCACGCGCGGTGTAATTCGTGTCGATCCACTGCTGGTAGCTGCCACTCTTGACGTGCGCTACCCACTCCGCATTGCTGAGGTACCACTCAACAGTCTTGCGAATACCGGACTCGAAGGTCTCCTCCGGCACCCAACCCAGTTCGCGCTGAATCTTGCTGGCGTCGATCGCATAACGTACGTCATGGCCAGGTCGGTCGGTAACGTAGGTCACCAGATTGAAATGCGGAGCGAACGCGGAGTCAGGGCGCAGTTCATCAAGCAACTCGCAAACAGTTCGCACAACTTCAATGTTCTGCTTCTCGTTGTGGCCACCGATATTGTACGTTTCGCCGACTTCACCCTCGGTCACGACCTTATACAGCGCACGCGCATGATCTTCGACAAACAGCCAGTCGCGGATTTGATCCCCTTTGCCATAAATAGGCAGCGGCTTGCCCTCCAGTGCGTTGAGAATCACCAGCGGGATCAGTTTTTCAGGGAAGTGGAACGGCCCGTAGTTGTTCGAGCAGTTGGTCACCAGGGTCGGTAGCCCATAAGTGCGGGCCCAGGCGCGTACCAGGTGGTCGGAACTGGCCTTGCTCGCCGAGTAGGGGGAGCTTGGTTGGTAGGGGGTCGCTTCGGTGAAGAGATCTTCCGGCCCCTCCAGGTCACCATAGACTTCGTCAGTGGAAATATGGTGGAAACGGAATGCCGACTTACGTGCTTCGTCGAGCCCGGACCAGTAGCCACGCGCGGCTTCGAGCAGGACGTAGGTACCAATGATATTGGTTTCGATGAACGCCGACGGCCCGGTGATAGAGCGGTCGACATGGGACTCGGCAGCCAGGTGCATCACCGCATCAGGCTGATGTTCGCGGAACACCCGATCCATCTCCTCACGACTGCAGATGTCAACGTGCTCAAAGGCATACCGTGGATTCTGAGCGACGGATTGCAGAGACTCGAGGTTCCCCGCATAGGTGAGCTTGTCGACGTTGACTACAGAGTCAGCCGTATTGGAAATGATGTGCCGAATGACGGCTGAGCCAATAAAGCCTGCACCACCTGTTACTAAAATCTTCACGAGAATTTTCTACCTTGGGGCCTGACAAAAATCGAAAAGTATTCACCCTATCCATGGAAGCAACGGCACAAAATGACCACAAGCGATGCCACTTTTGCGTTCCCACGATTCAATAGAGGCAAACTTACCTAAGCGAAAACGACAAAGGATTCTACATACAAAACCGCTACCCTTGATAACATAATCACACCGACACCAACGTAAGCCCTTGAGCGCTCGAAACTTCTGACCAGCGGGCAATGACTGCGCCGGACGTTTTTTCAAGAATCGACCCTGCGTTGGGTGTGAATCCAATCAACAATCTCACCGTCAGGCGAATAACCGCTGACCGTTTCACGCAGCAACTGCCGGACACGAACATAATCATCCGTGGAAATCGCTGCGAGCAGCGCGGAAAGCTTATCTTTGAGCACATCCCAGGACAGGTGATCCTCATGCGCAGCCATGATCATCGGATGGTCCGTGCTCACTACCTGATCACCAATCAGCAATTCTTCATACAGTTTTTCACCCGGCCGCAATCCCGTGAACTCGATGGCAATATCGCCCTGTTGATTGCGCTCTGAACGCACACTCAGGCCAGACAGGTGGATCATCTTTTCGGCGAGTTCAACGATGCGCACCGGTTCACCCATATCGAGCACGAACACATCCCCGCCCGTTCCCATCGACCCGGCCTGGATCACCAGTTGCGCAGCCTCGGGAATGGTCATGAAATAGCGGGTGATCTTGGGGTGCGTGACCGTGAGAGGCCCCCCTGATTTGATCTGCTTATGAAATAGCGGCACAACCGAGCCCGACGAACCCAGCACATTTCCAAAACGAACCATGGTAAAGCGCGTTTTGTTGACCCTGGATACCTTGCCACTGTCAGCGAACATGACCGGCGCCATTTCACGACTCAAAGCTTGCAGAATCATTTCTGCAAGCCTTTTGCTGCTGCCCATCACATTGGTGGGGCGTACCGCTTTGTCCGTGGAGATAAGCACGAAATTGGCGACGCCTGCCTGCAGTGCCGCCTGTGCAGTGTGGAGGGTACCGATGACATTGTTCAGCACACCCTCTGCCATATTGTGCTCGACCATTGGCACATGCTTGTAGGCCGCCGCGTGATAGACGGTGTCCACACGCCAGGCTTTCATGACATCCAGCAGGTGTGCCTGATTACGAACAGAACCGAGGATTGGCAACAAACGTATGGACAATGACTCGCGGCTGATGCGCTGCTCAAGTTCAGAGAGGATAGTGTAGAGGTTGTACTCGCTATGATCGAACAGCAGCAGCGTCTTGGGGCCCAGGCCAATGATCTGCCTGCACAGCTCGGAGCCGATCGAGCCGCCTGCCCCCGTTACCAGAACGGTCTGTTTCTCAATGCAACGCACCAGCAACTCTTTTTGCGCAGGCACTGCATCGCGCCCGAGCAAATCGGCGATGTCGACATCTTGAATATCCCCTACCTTCACCCTGCCGCTAGCAAGATCGGCAAAAGCAGGAACACTGCGCACATGCAAAGGGAACGGCTCGAGGAAGCCAAGAATTTCTTTTCGGCGCGCCCGCGTAGCCGAAGGCAGCGCCAGTAGGATTTCCTGAGCGCCCGTTTCATTGATCAGTTGCTGAAGGTGCTTGGGCTTGTAGACCTGCAAACCGGAAATGACCCGCCCGGACAAGTCGCCATCATCGTCGAGGAAAGCCACCGGGCGCATCAGACGGCCCATGCGCAAGGCGGCCAGTAATTGGTTGCCCGCTGTTCCAGCTCCGTAGATGGCGACCTTGGTCAAGCCGTCATCTCGGCCCGCAAAAGGCATCACGTGAGCGCCGGCAAACCAGTCCCCCATAAAATAGTGGCGCATCAGCAACCGCAAACCACCGATGATGACCAGGCTCAACCACCAGTAATTGAAGACGATCGACCGCGGCACGATCGCCTGATGATTGCTGTACCAGAAAACGACCACGGAAAGTATCAACGACGAGAGACTGACCGCCTTGATGATGGCGATCAGTGCGTCATTGCCAAAATAACGCATGACCGCACGGTACATTCCAAACCGTGTGAAAAGCGGAATGGCCACGATTGGAGCGAAGGCGAACAACCATGCGTGCTCTTTGAGCGGACCGGAAAGATCATCGATGCCCAAGCGCACGAGAAATGCAAGCCAGAGGGCAAGCCAAATGAGCAAAACATCAGTTACGACCTGAATCAGCCTCTTCTGGCGCCTCGGCAACGCGACCAAGAAAACTCGCAGCCTGTCCAACAGGTTATCGCCGCTCATCGACTTCTCCCTGCATATGGCGCTTTATTGACGAACACTCGCACATAGTACTCATTGAAGCACCTTTACAAGCGCAACGCCGCCTATCCCTCACCAACATCCGTCTCTCGCTCTCCCGCATGAAACCTGAGTGCCAGCACCACCAGTGGCGCGTAGGCGATTAGCAGCCCTGCCCCGCCAAGACCAAAGATGGTGCACGCGACAGCGATTGGCAATAACCAGCACAGGTTTATCAGCACAACGGCCACGGTGACTGGCAAATGCCTGCCGAAATGACGCGCAGCGTATTGGTAAGCATGGCTTCGATGCGCCTCATACACCTTGTCCCCGCGCAATAGTCGGCGTAGAAGGGTGAACGTGGCATCGACCACGAATACGCCCATGAGAATCAGCCAGCACCAAAAGAGTTCGCTATCTAGCGAGGCCGCATGGAGCGAAAGCCCGGCCAACACGACCCCCAGAAACCCACTACCTGCATCGCCCATGAAAATTCGCGCGGGTGGGAAATTCCAACACAGGAAACCTGTGACGGAGACCGCAAGCAGCAGTGGCCCCCAGATAGCTGCCAGGTGGCCGGTCAGGCCATAAATCAGGCAAGCCCCAAGGCAGACAGTGATTGCCTGCACACTGGCGATCCCATCGATCCCATCCATGAAGTTGTAGAGGTTGAGCGTCCAGACGAGGTACAACAACCCAAAGATACTACCGACTACCCGCGGCTCGACAGACATGCCGAATGCCGAAAGCTGGGGCATACCTCCCAACCAGTACAGAGACCACGCAGCGGCCATGAAGTGCGCCAGCAGACGCCAACGGGCCGCCACGTGACCATGATCGTCCATGAAGCCGATGACGGCTACCATTGCACCAGATCCACCCAGCGCCATACAGATCCTGACGGGAACATTGCCGGATACGCCTAAAAACACCAATGCGAGCAGAAAAGTCAGAACTATTGCAACGCCACCTCCGCGCGGCGTCGGCATGCTGTGCGAGCTACGTGCATTGGGGATATCCAGCAGGCTCTGCGACAAGGCGTATCGGCGCAGGGCAGCCGTCAGGCCGAACGATAGGACAAAAGCAATAGGAAGCAGCCAGAGAAGGCTCATTGGCGATGAGTTTCCAGATAATAGGTGCAGGCGGTTTCGGGCGCTTCTAATAAGCTGGTGGCTGACACCCAGCCGTCCAGGCCCAGAGTCATCTCTACAGTGAGCTGCAGCGAACATGTCAGTCGCATGGCGAGGTCTTGGCACACGAGCATGACAACTGCATTGCGCAACTGGCAGTCATCATATTCAGGAAGGGCCGATTCATCCAGCCTTGTACCTTCTACCTGCCTCCTCGAGCCCCTGATGCGTGCTCACGCGCGGTTCCCATTGCAATAATTCACGCGCTTTGCCTGCATCAATTTGAAGCGAGCCAAAAAGCTGGATATACATGCTTTCCCTGCCGGTCAATATTGCCATCCAGTGAAGGATGGTTTTGGGAAATGGCAGCAACCAACGGCGACAACCCATACCCTTAGCCAGCCGGCGAACCATTTCCTCCGTCGAAACATCATCACCGTCACAAATCAGGAAGACCTCGTTCGCTGCGTGCGGACTTTTGACACAAAGTTCGATAAAACCAATCAGGTTCTGCAGCGAAACCAGGCTTCTCAGATTATCCATCCCGCCGAACGGCAAAGGCACAGGAAGGGATGTCAGCTTCAGTAGCCGTGCAAAATTACCCGGCGCGTGCGCTGCGAAAATCATCGGCGGCCGGATGATGACGACCTCCATAACGCCCGACTCTGCCATGTTGAGCAATCCACATTCCGCTTCGTATTTGGATTGCGCATAGGGTGAATGAGGCGATACCGCACTTCGCTCGTTAAAAGCCTGACCCTTCGTTTGCGCGCCATTCACACCAATACTGCTGATGAAGACGAATCGCCTGACCCCGGCGAAAGCCGCCTGACGCGCCAGGTTCAATGTGCCTTGGGTGTTGACCTCCCTGAACATCGCCAGTGGATCGGCGTCGCGGTGATGCAGTATGTGCGCACGAGCAGCCAGATGCACAACTACATCCACACCCGCCAGTACCGTTTGCCAATCGGTTGCACCATTTATATCGCCAACTTGAATGCACTCGGCGAACGGCACTTCGATGGCTCGCCGCTGGGCCAACCGTAGCTGTAAACCATCATCGAGCCGAAGTTGCTCGATCAAAGCTCCGCCGACAAAGCCGGAAGCCCCCGTCACCAACACTCTCACTCTTGCGACTCACTCTCTTGCCGGAATATTCACTTAGCGCACACTACGATGGCCACCCCTTCAGACACTCCATACAGCTTACAGCGAAACGCACCTCATGCTCTCATCCGCTCTCGCCAGACCAAGAGCGAGCATCAGGCGACAATGACCTCCGCACGACACCCCATTTGGCCAATCCGCCGCCTCAGAGCCTTGGCCAATCCTTCCTTGGCACTGCTGTCTCCGTGCACAAGCAATACCCTCCCCGCCGGCGTTCTGCCTCCCATGGCAAACCTTACCAAGCCCCCTTGGTCCGCATGCCCGGAGTAGCCGTGCATCGATATGACTTTCGCCCGCACATCATGCATATCTCCATCCAGGTCAATCTGTACAAACCCTTCCGCCCCTTCGCTGGCCTGTATCACCGCCCCCGGCGTCCCCTTAGCCTGGTTTCCCACAAACATCACCTCATGCCGCGGATCACCCAGCATGGCCTTGAGGTAATTGACGATGCGCCCACCCGAACACATGCCATTGCCGGCAATCACGATCGCCGGTCGCCCAGTGCTCTTGAGGTAGTTCACCACCTGCTGGTGGCGGGCATGGGTGTCCACACTGATCAGTTGGCTGAAGCCGAGTGGATCACGCCCTGCTGCAACACGCGCCCTGGCTTCTGCATTCCAGTATTCGTGCAGCTCCCGGTACACGCGGGTGATGCGCTGAGCCAAGGGCGAATCGAGGATGATGGGCAACTGTGACCAGTCGATCGGCTCACCGTCCGGAGCCGGACCGGTAGTGTTCAGTAGGGCTTTGCGGTGCAGAATGTCTTCCAACTCGTACAGCAACTCCTGGGTACGACCAAGACTGAATGCGGGAATCAGGAGGGTGCCCTTGTCGGCGAGGGCTCGGTCGATGGCGTTTTCCAGCCGCTGACGGCGGTCGCCTGCCTGTGGGTGCAGGCGGTCGCCGTAGGTGCTTTCCAGCACCAGCACATCGGCACGCTCCGGAGGTTGCACCGGGCGCAGCAGCGGATTGCCACAAGCGCCCAGGTCACCAGAAAACACATACCGGGTGTTGGTGTGCTCATGCTGCATATCACACTCGACATAAGCGGAACCCAGCAAATGCCCTGCCCGCTGCAGGCGAATACGGCAGGCAAGACCAGCGTACTCAACCACCGTGTGCCACTGCTCAAAGGGCAGCGGCACGATAAGGTCACGGATGAAGTCGAGATAGCGCGCCACCTGCGCAGGCTCGCTGCTGATGCTCAGCTTGTAGGCGTCTTCCAGTACCAGCGGCAGCAACCGGGCCGAGGGCTCGCTGCACAGGATAGGGCCACGGTAACCCGCTGCCAGCAGCGCAGGGATGCGCCCAACATGGTCGAGATGGACATGGGTGATGACCAGGGCCTGAATACCCTGGATATCAAAACCGAGGGGGGCGGATGCTGCACCGGGCGGCGCATCACTTCCCTGTTCCAGCCCGCAGTCGACCAGCAAACTGGTGGATGGGCCGAGGTGCAGCTGGTGACAGGACCCGGTGACACCCCGGGTACCACCGTGATGGGAAAGGCTGGGATATTCCATGCTGCGCACACTCGCCTGGACCGAAAATGAAGTGGACTATTACTCCATGACGGCCGACGCATGCATAGGTGAACCTTTCTTTAGTAGGTGTAGGAAACTTCCTTAGTTGCCGTTCAGTGCCGCCTGACGGGCAGAAGCCCTGATCTTGCGCTTGCTGCGCTGCACGCCGTAAGCCCCCAGCAACGGCCCGACCGCCAGGCCAATGACCAAGGCAGCCAATACCAGAACAGCAACCGGCATGGCTGGCGTAGCCCAACCGAACAGGACCAATGACACGGCTTGCTGGTTCTCCAGCACGAAGAACAGCACCACAGCCGCCAACAGCAGCACGAACACTGCCGCCAGGGCGCGCTTGAGGTTACGCATCAGAATTCTCTCCTTGGTAGATCAGGCTTCAGCCTCGTCTTCTTCATTGACCCGATCACGCAGCTCTTTGCCGGGCTTGAAGTGCGGCACGAACTTGCCTTCGAGGCTGACCGACTGGCCGGTCTTCGGGTTACGGCCCACGCGGGGGGCGCGATAGTGCAGCGAGAAGCTGCCAAAACCGCGGATCTCGATGCGATCGCCGGTAGCCAGGCATTGCGACATCTGCTCAAGCATGGTCTTGATGGCCAGCTCCACATCCTTGGAGGAGAGCAGCCCCTGATGGGTGACAATACGTTCGATCAGCTCCGACTTCGTCATATTTTTCCCTTCGTTATCAAGCAGCTAGATCATTGCTTAACCAGTTTGTAGCACGCTGGGAAGGATTTGAACAGGGTGGATCTTGACTTAATAAAAAAATTCAAGATTGAAGTAATTCAAGAATGGTCTACCACTCAGGCAGGCCAGCGCTGCCTGATTCGCGGGCAAGCCCGCTCCTGCAACGGGGCGTGTCAGCCTGAGGCGAGTGTGATCCAGCGCCGTCGTTGTAGGAGCGGGTTTACCCGCGAACACCGGCGAAGCCGGTGCCATCCACCGCGCCGCCTGATTCGCGGGCAAGCCCGCTCCTACAATGGGGGGGGCGTCGGCCTGAGGCGAGTGTGATCCAGCGCCATCGGTGTAGGAGCGGGTTTACCCGCGAACACCGGCGAAGCCGGTGCCATCCGCCGCGCCGCCTGATTGCCGAGCATAAAAAAAGGGCGACCCGAGGGTCGCCCTTTTTACCGATCAAACAGAACTCAGTTCTGCTTGGCCATTGCTTCGCGCAGCAGCGCAGCCATGGTGGTGTCGGCAGCAGCTTCCGGAGCGTTTTTCAGGCTCTGGATAGCTTCGCGCTCTTCAGCGTCGTCTTTCGATTTGATCGACAGGCTGATAACGCGGGACTTGCGGTCAACGCTGATGATCTTGGCTTCGATCTCTTCGCCTTCCTTCAGAACGTTACGCGCGTCTTCAACGCGGTCACGGCTGATTTCGGAAGCTTTCAGAGTGGCTTCGATGTCGTCGGCCAGGGTGACGATGGCGCCTTTGGCGTCAACTTCTTTCACGATGCCCTTGACGATAGCGCCCTTGTCATTGACAGCAACGAAGTTGGAGAACGGATCGTCTTCCAGCTGCTTGATGCCCAGGGAGATGCGCTCGCGCTCTGGGTCAACCGACAGGATGACAGTTTCCAGCTCGTCGCCCTTCTTGAAACGACGCACGGCTTCTTCGCCGGTTTCGTTCCAGGAGATGTCGGACAGGTGAACCAGGCCGTCGATGCCGCCGTCCAGACCAATGAAGATACCGAAGTCGGTGATCGACTTGATGGTACCGGTGATCTTGTCACCCTTGTTGAACTGGCCGGAGAAGTCTTCCCATGGGTTGGACTTGCACTGCTTGATGCCCAGGGAGATACGACGACGCTCTTCGTCGATGTCCAGAACCATGACTTCCACTTCGTCGCCAACCTGAACGACTTTCGACGGGTGGATGTTCTTGTTGGTCCAGTCCATTTCGGAAACGTGTACCAGACCTTCAACGCCTTCTTCCAGCTCAGCGAAGCAGCCGTAGTCGGTCAGGTTGGTAACGCGAGCCTGTACGCGAGTACCTTCTGGGTAACGGGCAGTGATAGCTACCCACGGATCTTCGCCCATCTGCTTCAGACCCAGCGAAACGCGGTTGCGCTCACGGTCGAACTTCAGAACGCGTACGTCGACTTCGTCGCCAACGTTAACGATTTCCGACGGGTGCTTGATGCGCTTCCAGGCCATGTCGGTGATGTGCAGCAGGCCGTCGATACCGCCCAGGTCCACGAATGCGCCGTAGTCGGTGAGGTTCTTGACGATACCTTTGACTTGCTGGCCTTCCTGCAGGGTTTCCAGCAGGGCTTCGCGCTCGGCGCTGTTCTCGGCTTCCAGCACGCTGCGACGGGAAACGACAACGTTGTTGCGCTTCTGGTCCAGCTTGATGACCTTGAATTCCAGCTCTTTGCCTTCCAGGTGGGTGGTGTCACGCACTGGGCGGACATCAACCAGGGAGCCCGGCAGGAACGCACGGATGCCGTTAACGTCGACAGTGAAGCCGCCCTTAACCTTACCGTTGATAACGCCCTTGACCACTTCTTCGGCGGCGAAAGCTGCTTCCAGAACAATCCAGCACTCGGCGCGCTTGGCTTTTTCACGGGACAGCTTGGTTTCGCCAAAGCCGTCTTCGACCGCGTCCAGCGCAACGTGAACTTCGTCACCGACCTTGATGGTCAGCTCGCCAGCTTCGTTGTAGAACTGCTCGAGCGGGATGACGCCCTCGGACTTCAGGCCAGCGTGTACGGTAACCCAGTCGCCGTCGATGTCGACAACGATACCGGTGATGATCGCACCCGGCTGAAGATTGAGGGTTTTCAGGCTTTCTTCAAAGAGTTCTGCAAAGCTTTCGCTCATTTTAATTCCTGTAGATTCGGGCGAAACAAACGCCCATAACCACATTCCAGACAATGTGGGTTCGTTTTAAGTAAAGGAAAGCCGGCAGGACGTTGACTGGTGCCCCTGCCTGCTTTCCTGGCTATCAGATAAGGTCGCGCTGGGCGATCTCGCTTCTGATACGTTGCAACACCTGCTCGATGGACAACTCGGTAGAGTCCAACTGAATGGCATCGGCCGCTGGCTTCAGCGGGGCCACTGCACGTTGGGTGTCGCGCTCATCACGCGCACGAATCTCATCCAGCAGACTCGACAGACTAACATCTTCACCCTTGCCCTTCAACTGCAGGTAGCGGCGACGTGCGCGCTCCTCCGCGCTGGCGGTGAGGAAGACCTTCAATGGCGCATCCGGGAACACCACGGTACCCATGTCGCGACCGTCAGCAATCAGCCCCGGCACTTCGCGGAACTCACGCTGACGCACCAGCAGCGCATCACGCACTGCCGGCAACGAGGCCACCATCGATGCACCAGCACCGACGGTTTCGGTACGGATGACGTTGCTGACGTCCTCACCCTCAAGGATGATCTGTTGCAGCTTACCGGGCTCGGCAGCAATGAACTGCACATCCAGATGGGCGGCAAGTTTGGTCAGCAGCTCTTCGTTGGTCAGGTCGACGCCATGGTTGCTGGCATTGAATGCCAGCAAGCGATACAGCGCGCCGGAGTCCAGCAGCTTCCAGCCCAGCTCGCGGGCAATCAGCCCAGCGACCGTGCCCTTGCCCGAGCCGCTTGGCCCGTCGATGGTGATAACCGGTGCCATTGAATTCACGACTTGCCCTCTTCTGCCACGCGAATCCCCACTTCGGCGCACAGCGCCAGGAAGTTGGGGAACGAGGTGGCGACGTTGGCGCAGTCGTGAATGCGAATCGGCGCACTGGCGCGCAGCGAAGCCACGCTGAAGGCCATGGCGATGCGGTGGTCACCATGCCCATGCACTTCGCCGCCGCCCAACTGGCCGCCGTCGATGATGATGCCGTCCGGGGTCGGCTCGCACTTGATGCCCAAGGTGGTGAGGCCATCGGCCATCACCTGGATGCGATCGGACTCCTTCACCCGCAGCTCCTCGGCGCCACGCAGCACGGTACGCCCTTCAGCGCAGGCAGCGGCCACGAACAATACCGGGAATTCGTCGATGGCCAGCGGCACCAACGCTTCAGGAATGTCGATACCCTTCAGCTTGGCACCGCGCACACGCAGGTCGGCCACGGGCTCGCCGCCCACTTCACGCTGGTTTTCCAGGGTGATGTCGCCGCCCATCAGGCGCAGGATGTCGATCACGCCGGTACGGGTCGGGTTGATGCCGACATGCTCCAGCACCAGCTCGGAGCCTTCAGCGATAGAGGCTGCGACCAGGAAGAACGCTGCCGAGGAAATGTCAGCCGGCACTTCGATCCGGGTAGCGGTCAGCTTGCCACCGGACTGCAGCGAGGCCACCGGGCCATGGCTGTCGACCGAGTAGCCAAAACCGCGCAGCATGCGCTCGGTGTGGTCACGGGTAGGTGCAGGCTCAGTGACAGTGGTCTTGCCTTCGGCGTACAGGCCGGCCAGCAGCAGGCAGGATTTGACCTGGGCGCTAGCCATTGGCAGCGTGTAGGTCAGCCCTTTGAGCTTGTGGCCACCGCGGATGGTCAGCGGCGGACGGCCGTCCGGGCCGGTCTCGACCACAGCACCCATTTCGCGCAGCGGGTTGGCCACACGGTTCATCGGGCGCTTGGACAGCGAGGCGTCGCCGGTCATGGTGACATCGAACGACTGACCGGCCAACAGGCCCGACAGCAGGCGCATCGAAGTACCCGAGTTACCTACGTACAGCGGCCCAGGTGGCGGCTTGAGGCCATGCAGGCCCACGCCGTGAATGGTCACACGACCGTGGTTGGGGCCTTCGATGACCACACCCATGTCACGGAATGCCTGCAGGGTCGCCAGCGCATCTTCGCCTTCGAGGAAGCCTTCGACCTCGGTAGTACCCTCGGCCAGCGAGCCGAGCATGATCGAGCGATGGGAAATCGACTTGTCGCCCGGTACACGGATCCGCCCGTTCAGGCGGCCACCCGGTTGGGCCTGGAAAATCAGATCGTTGGCGTTCATAGCGTCCACATAGGCCCGGCGGGCCAGGATTTTACTGAAATGCTCGCGGGCAACCCGTGCGCGGGTGAATACACCCAGCAGTTGGTGCCCATCCCCTTCAGCGATCGCGTCGCGCAGGGCGTCGAGATCGCTGCGATATGTATCAAGCGTGCGCAGGACAGCGTCGCGGTTGGCGAGGAAGATGTCATGCCACATGGTCGGATCGCTGCCGGCGATTCTTGTGAAATCGCGGAATCCACCCGCAGCGTACCGGAAGATCTCGAGGTTTTCATTGCGTTTGGCCAGTGAGTCGACCAGGCCAAAGGCCAGCAGGTGTGGCAGATGGCTGGTGGCGGCCAGTACTTCGTCATGGCGCTCGACCGACATGTGCTCCACATCGGCATCCAGCGCACGCCACAGGCGGTCAACCAGGGCCAGCGCGGCGGGGTCGGTTTCGGCCAGCGGCGTGAGGATGACCTTGTGCCGGCGGAACAAGGTGGCATTGGAGGCTTCTACCCCGCTCTGCTCGGAACCGGCAATGGGGTGGCCCGGGACGAAGCGCGGCAGGCGATCACCGAAGACGGCACGCGCTTCCCGCACAACGTTGCCCTTGGCGCTGCCGACGTCGGTGATGATTGCATCACCCAGGTCGAGCTGGGCCAGGCGGGCCAGGACTTTCTCCATGGCCAGGATCGGTACGGCCAGCTGAATGACATCGGCGCCCACGCAAGCGGCGGCGAGGTCTTCTTCGCAGCGGTCGACCACGCCCAGGGCCACGGCCTGCTTGCGCGAGGGGGCATCCAGGTCGACACCGACCACTTCGCGGCACAGGCCGCCTTCACGCAGGCCTTTGGCGAACGAGCCGCCGATCAGGCCGAGACCGACCACGACCAGGCGGTTGATGATTGGCGCGGGTTTGGTTTTTGCTGCATTTACCACTGGTGCGAACCCTGTTCTGAAATCTGGACAGCCGGTAAGAGCCATTGGGGCTGCTTTGCAGCCCATCGCGACGCAAGGCCGCTCCCACAATGCGCTACACCTGTGTGGGAGCGGCCTTGTGTCGCGATGGGGTGCGAAGCGGCCCCAACAACCTCAGATCAAAGCACCGCCTTCGGATAAGAGCCCAGCACCTTCAGCGCCACAGCCTCCTGGCTGATCTGCTCGAGCACCGCCTTGATCAGCGGGTCGCGGTGGTGACCGACGAAGTCGATGAAGAACACGTAGGTCCACTTGCCGCTGCGCGACGGGCGGGTCTCGATGCGGGTCAGGTCGATGCCGTTCTGATAGAACGGCACCAGCAACTCATGCAACGCACCTGGCTTGTTGCTCATCGAAACGATGATCGAGGTCTTGTCGTCGCCGGTCGGCGGTACTTCCTGATTACCGATCATCAGGAAGCGCGTGGAGTTGTCCGGGCGGTCTTCGATCTTCTCGGCCAGACGGGTCAGGCCGTACAGGTTGGCCGCCATATCGCCGGCGATCGCCGCCGAATTCCACTCACCCTTGACCCGCTTGGCCGCTTCGGCATTGCTCGATACGGCCACGCGCTCCACGTTCGGGTAGTGCGCGTCCAGCCACTTTCGGCACTGGGCCAGCGACTGGGCGTGGGAGTAGATGCGGGTGATGCTGTCGGTCTTGGTATTCTCGCCCACCAGCAGGTGGTGGTGGATACGCAGCTCGACCTCACCGCAAATCACCATGTCATGCTCGAGGAAGCTGTCCAGGGTGTGGCTGACCGCACCTTCAGTGGAGTTTTCCACCGGCACCACACCGAAGTTGACGGCACCGGCCGCCACTTCACGGAACACTTCGTCGATGGCCGCCATCGGCCGACTGATCACCGCGTGGCCGAAGTGCTTCATGGCCGCCGCCTGGGTGAAGGTACCTTCAGGGCCGAGGTAGGCGATTTTCAGCGGCTCTTCCAGGGCCAGGCACGACGACATGATTTCGCGGAACAGCCGCGCCATCTCTTCGTTGCCCAGCGGGCCCTTGTTGCGCTCCATCACGCGCTTGAGCACCGCAGCTTCACGCTCGGGACGGTAGAACACCGGCTTCTCGCCTTCCTTCAGCGAGGCCGTCTTGACCCGGGCTACTTCTTCGGCGCAGCGGGCGCGGTCGCTGATCAGCTCGAGGATTTTCTCGTCGAGGCTGTCGATGCGCACGCGCAGCGCCTTGAGCTCCTGTTCGGACATGTCAGCCATGCTCCTTCTCGAATTCAGCCATGTAGCCTACCAGCGCTTCTACCGCTTCCAGGCCCAGGGCGTTGTAGATGGAGGCGCGCATGCCGCCCACCGAACGGTGGCCCTTGAGGTTGAGCAGGCCACGCGCGTCGGCGCCAGCGAGGAAGGCCTTGTCCAGGCGCTCGTCAGCCAGGCGGAACGGCACGTTCATCCACGAACGGGCGTTGACGCTGATCGGGTTGGTGTAGAACTCGCTGCGGTCGATAAACCCGTAAAGGCGCTCTTTCTTGGCACGGTTGCGCTGCTCCATGGCCTCAACACCGCCCTGCTCTTTCAGCCACTCGAAGACCAGGCCAGAGAGGTACCAGGAGTAGGTGGCCGGGGTGTTGTACATCGACCCGTTGTCAGCCGAAACCTTGTAGTCGAGCATGGTCGGGCAGCTGCTGCGGGCATGACCCAACAGGTCTTCGCGCACGATCACGACCACCAGGCCGCTTGGGCCGATATTCTTCTGCGCGCCGGCGTAGATCAGGCCGAACTGCGACACATCGATCGGGCGCGAGAGGATGTCGGACGACATATCGACCACCAACGGCACGTCACCGGTTTGCGGCACCCAGTCAAACTGCAGGCCACCGATGGTCTCGTTGGACGCATAGTGCACGTAGGCAGCGTTTTGGGTCAGGTTCCACTCGTTCTGGCCGGGGATGGCCAGGTAGTCGTAAGGCTTGGCAGTGGCGGCGACGTTGACGTTGCCGAAACGGCGCGCTTCCTCGATGGCCTTTTTCGACCAGATACCGGTTTCGATGTAGTCGGCCGTGCCGTTTTCCGGCAGCAGGTTCAGCGGGATTTCAGCGAACTGCTGGCTGGCGCCCCCTTGCAGGAACAGCACCTTGTAGTTGGAGGGGACGGACAGCAGGTCACGCAGGTCCTGCTCGGCCTTTTCGGCGATGGCCACGTAATCGTCGCTGCGATGGCTCATTTCCATCACCGACAACCCCTTGCCACGCCAGTCCAGCATCTCGGCCTGTGCGCGCTGCAGGACAGCGTCAGGAAGCGCGGCAGGGCCTGCGCAGAAGTTAAAGGCTCGTTTGCTCACATCCACTCTCGCTCTGCCAAATAGAACAAAAACTATCACATGGGTTAGCAGCGACCCTGTGGGAGCGGGCGAGCCCGCGAACACCGGCAAAGCCGGTGCCATCTACCGCAGTGTCTGCTTCGCGGGCATGCCCGCTCCCACAAGGCCGGGCTTTGCCAGCTGTTATCAGTCAAACGGGGCGACCTTGGTCGCCCCGTTCGGGTTTCACGCTTGATTACTCTTGCGGGGCCTCTTCGGCGCCTGCAGATTCGTCTGGCGCTTCGGCTTCGACACCCTCCTCGTCCGCCTCGATCACTTCATCGAGCTCGTCCTCGGACGGCTCCTGGATACGCTCCAGGCCCACCAGTGTCTCATCGGCCGCCAGCTTGATCAGCGTAACACCCTGGGTGTTGCGGCTCAGGCTGGACACCTCGCCAACCCGGGTGCGAACCAGCGTGCCCTGGTCGGAAATCAGCATGATCTCCTCGCCTTCCTGCACCTGGATAGCCCCGATCAGCAGGCCGTTGCGCCCTTTGGTACCCATGGCGATCACACCCTGGCCACCACGGCCGCGACGCGGGAACTTGGACAGCGGGGTGCGCTTGCCAAAGCCACGCTCGGAGGCGGTGAGAATCTGCGAGCCGGACTCCGGGATCAGCATCGAGATGATCCGCTGGCCTTTGCCCAGCTTCATGCCGCGTACACCACGGGCGTTGCGGCCCATTTCACGCACGACGCTCTCGGCAAAGCGAATGACCTTGCCAGCGTCGGAGAACATCATGACTTCCTTGGCGCCATCGGTGATGGCCGCGGCAATCAGGGTGTCGCCTTCCTTCAGCTTCAGGGCGATCAGGCCGTTGGAGCGCGGACGGGCGAACTGCACCAGCGGGGTCTTCTTGACGGTACCGGAAGCGGTCGCCATGAAGATGTACGCGCCGGTCGGCTCTGCAACCCACTCCGGGGTGTCGCCGTCTTCTTCGTCGACTTCCTCGGCCTCCACCAGCTCACCCTCGAGCACGGTGTCATCAGCCTCGTCCAGCTCTTCGTCGAGGTCGGCGTTCTGCTGCAGCGCTTCGAGGTCGATCTGCAGCATGGCGGTGATGCGCTCACCCTCCTCCAGCGGCAGCAGGTTGACCAGCGGACGACCGCGGGCAGCGCGGGACGCTTCGGGGATTTCGTAGGTCTTCTTCCAGTACACCTTGCCCTTGCTGGAGAACAGCAACAGGGTGGCATGGCTGTTGGCGACCAGCAGGTGCTCGATGTAGTCCTCGTCCTTCACGCCGGTCGCCGACTTGCCTTTGCCGCCGCGGCGCTGGGCCTGGTAGGCGGACAATGGCTGGGTCTTGGCATAACCACCATGGGAGATGGTGACCACGCGCTCTTCTTCCGGGATCATGTCGCCGTAGTTGAGGTCGTGGCTGGCATTGAGGATTTCGGTACGGCGCACATCGCCGTACTCGGCACGGATGGCCTCCAGCTCCTCGCGAATCACTTCCATCAGGCGCTCGGCGCTACTGAGGATGCGGATCAACTCGCCGATCTGCTCGAGGATTTCCTGGTACTCGGCCAGCAGTTTCTCGTGCTCCAGGCCGGTCAGGCGGTGCAGGCGCAGGTCGAGAATAGCCTGGGCCTGTTCCGGCGACAGGAAGTACTTGCCGTCATGCAGGCCGTACTGCTCCGGCAGGTCCTCAGGGCGGCAGGCGTCGGCGCCGGCGCGCTCGACCATGACCTGCACGGCACTGGATTCCCACGGCGTGGAAACCAGGGCTTCCTTGGCTTCGGACGGCGTCGGCGAGGCCTTGATCAGGGCAATGACCGGGTCGATGTTGGACAGCGCGACCGCCTGGCCTTCAAGGATATGGCCGCGTTCACGGGCCTTGCGCAGCTCGAATACAGTACGGCGGGTCACCACTTCACGGCGGTGGCGGACGAACGCTTCGAGCAGGTCCTTGAGGTTGAGCAGGCGCGGACGGCCGTCGACCAGGGCCACCACGTTGATGCCGAATACGCTCTGCAGCTGGGTTTGCTGGTAGAGGTTGTTGAGCACTACCTCCGGCACCTCGCCGCGACGCAGCTCGATGACGATGCGCATGCCGTCCTTGTCGGACTCGTCGCGCAGCTCGGTGATGCCTTCGATCTTCTTCTCTTTGACCAGCTCGGCGATCTTTTCGATCAGGCGCGCCTTGTTCAGCTGGTACGGCAGCTCGGTGATCACGATCTGCTGGCGGCCGCCAACCTTGTCGATGTCTTCGATCTCGGAGCGGGCGCGCATGTAGATGCGGCCACGGCCGGTGCGATAGGCCTCGATGATGCCCTGGCGACCGTTGATGATGCCGGCAGTCGGGAAGTCCGGGCCAGGGATGAACTGCATCAGCTCATCGATGGTGACTTCCGGGTTGTCGATGAGCGCCAGGCAGCCATCGATGACCTCGCCGAGGTTGTGCGGCGGGATATTGGTCGCCATGCCCACGGCAATACCGCTGGAGCCGTTGACCAGCAGGTTGGGAATACGCGTCGGCATGACCGCCGGGATCTGCTCGGTGCCGTCGTAGTTGGGCACCCAGTCGACGGTTTCCTTGTGCAGGTCAGCCAGCAGTTCGTGGGCCAGTTTGGTCATGCGCACTTCGGTGTATCGCATGGCAGCAGCGTTATCGCCGTCCACCGAACCGAAGTTGCCCTGGCCGTCGACCAGCAGGTAGCGCAACGAGAACGGCTGGGCCATACGCACGATGGTGTCGTAGACCGCAGTGTCGCCGTGCGGGTGGTACTTACCGATCACGTCACCGACCACACGGGCGGATTTCTTGTACGGCTTGTTCCAGTCGTTGCCCAGTTCGCTCATCGCATAGAGAACGCGGCGATGCACGGGCTTCAAGCCGTCACGCGCATCGGGCAGCGCTCGCCCGACAATCACGCTCATCGCGTAGTCGAGGTAAGACTGTCTCAGTTCGTCTTCGATATTGACCGGGAGGATTTCTTTGGCCAGTTCGCCCATGAGAAGCCTGATTCCTTTTTCTGGTGAAACTTCGCAGCTCCATCAAGGGCCGAACGAAGCTCGCCGCCGCAGCGCATAAGGGTGCGACGACTTACGACAAATCAATGAGTTGTGCCATGGATCTGCGCAATGAAGGCCGCCACTTTGGGCGGTCTTGGAAACTGCCGGATATTATCACAAAGGCGGGGGCGGTGGGGAGATCTGTACGGCAGTGCACGGTCATTGTGGGAGCGGCCTTGTGTCGCGATAGGGCTGCACAGCAGCCCCGGCAATTTTTGCTTCTTCGCCGACATCCCGGGGCCGCTTTGCGGCCCTATCGCGACGCAAGGCCGCACAAAGTACGCGTTCTACCGGGGTATCAGTGCAGGCGCTTGCGGCAAATCAACTGGGCCAGTTTGGCGGTATCCGGGCGCTCGACAACACCCCGTTCGGTCACGATAACGTCAATCAGGTCGGCCGGGGTCACGTCGAACACCGGGTTGAATACCTGCACATCCCGTACCGCCGGGGCACCGCCAAAGTCCAGCCACTCGTCGGCGTCACGCTCTTCCAGGGGAATATCCTCGCCGGTTGCCAGGTTCAGGTCGATGCTGGTGCTCGGCGCCACCACCATGAAGCGCACACCATGGTGCATGGCGCTGACCGCCAACTGGTAGGTGCCGATCTTGCTGGCCACGTCGCCATTGGCAGCGATGCAGTCCGCGCCCACCACCACCCAGGTGATGCCCTTGGTCTTCATCAGATGCGCCAGCGCCGAGTCGGCGCACAGGGTCACCGGAATTCCCTCGTTGGCCAGCTCCCAGGCCGTCAGGCGCGAGCCCTGCAGCCAAGGGCGAGTCTCACCGGCATACACCCGCTCGACCATGCCTTCCAGGTAGCCGGCACGGATTACCCCCAGTGCGGTGCCAAAGCCGCCACTGGCAAGGGCGCCGGCGTTGCCGAAGGTGAGCAGGGCCTGGGCATTGCCCTGATGACGACGGATCAGTTCGATACCCTGCTGGGCCATGGTCAGGTTGGCCTCACGGTCGCTTTCGTGAATGGCCACCGCTTCGGCCTCCAGCGCCGCCAGAACGTCTTCTTCCGGACGCAGGCGCAGCAGACGCTCGCGCATGCGGTTCAGCGCCCAGAACAAGTTGGCGGCGGTAGGACGCGCTTCGGCGAGGGTGAGAAAGTCGTCTTCCAGGTCCATTTCCCAATCGCCGCCTTCGGCCAGCCGTTCTTCAAGGGCCAGTACCAGGCCGTAAGCTGCGGCAATACCGATCGCCGAGGCGCCGCGCACGGCCATGTCACGGATGGCTGCGGCCACCTGCGCAACATTGTCGCAGGCCAGCCAACGCTCCTCCGACGGCAGCAGGCGCTGGTCGAGCAGGTGCAAGGCGCCGCCCTGCCAGCGGATCGCGGTCACCTTCTCCGCCGCCAAAAGTCGCTCGCGCATCGCCTCTCCCCGTCATTCGGATATCAAAAACCGGCGATTATAGCGACCCTCGCGGCCAAGCGCTCGGGTATACTCCGGCGCAATTTTGCGAAGTTTCAGAGGACTGTTCAATGAGCAACGTCGACCGCGCCGAAATCGCCAAGTTCGAAGCGCTGGCCCACCGCTGGTGGGACCGCGAAAGCGAGTTCAAGCCGCTGCACGAAATCAACCCGCTGCGCGTCAACTGGATCGACGAGCGCGTCAGCCTGGCCGGCAAGAAAGTGCTGGACGTGGGTTGCGGTGGCGGCATCCTCAGCGAAGCCATGGCCCTGCGCGGCGCCACGGTCACCGGTATCGACATGGGCGAGGCGCCACTGGCGGTGGCTCAGTTGCACCAGCTGGAGTCCGGCGTGCAGGTGGAATACCGGCAGATCACCGCCGAAGCCCTGGCCGAGGAAATGCCCGAACAGTTCGACGTGGTCACCTGCCTGGAAATGCTCGAGCACGTGCCCGACCCGTCTTCGGTGATCCGCGCCTGCTACCGCATGGTCAAGCCGGGCGGCCAGGTGTTCTTCTCCACCATCAACCGCAACCCCAAGGCCTACCTGCTGGCCATCGTCGGCGCCGAGTACATCCTGAAGATGCTGCCGCGCGGCACCCATGACTTCAAGAAATTCATCCGCCCGTCCGAGCTGGGCGCCTGGAGCCGCGATGCAGGCCTGCAGGTGAAGGACATCATCGGCCTCACCTACAACCCGCTGACCAAGCACTACAAGCTCAACAGCGACGTCGACGTCAACTACATGATCCAGACCCTGCGCGAGGAATAAGCATGCGTTTGCGAGCAGTACTCTTCGACATGGACGGCACCTTGCTGGACACGGCGCCGGACTTCATCGCCATTTGCCAGGCCATGCTCGCCGACCGCGGGCTGCCGGCCGTTGACGACAACCTGATCCGTGGCGTGATCTCGGGTGGCGCCCGCGCCATGGTCGCCACTGCGTTCGCCATGGACCCGGAGGCTGACGGCTTCGAGGCCCTGCGCCTGGAATTCCTCGAGCGTTACCAGCGCGACTGCGCGGTGCACAGCAAGCTGTTCGAGGGCATGGCCGAGCTGCTGGCCGACATCGAGAAAGGCAACCTGCTGTGGGGCGTCGTCACCAACAAGCCGGTGCGCTTCGCCGAGCCGATCATGCAGCAGCTGGGCCTGGCCGAGCGTTCGGCGTTGCTGATCTGCCCGGACCACGTGAAAAACAGCAAACCCGACCCCGAGCCGCTGATCCTGGCCTGCAAGACGCTGAACCTGGACCCGGCCAGTGTGCTGTTCGTCGGCGACGACCTGCGCGACATCGAGTCCGGCCGCGACGCAGGTACCCGCACGGCGGCGGTGCGCTACGGCTATATTCATCCAGAGGACAACCCCAACAACTGGGGTGCCGACGTGGTGGTGGACCACCCACTGGAACTGCGCAAAGTGATCGACAGCGCGCTGTGCGGCTGCTGAACCCAGACCGATGACCGGGCACCGCCTCTTTGTAGGAGCGGATTCACCCGCGAATGCGCCAGCCCAGACAACACTGGCGCCTGATCGGACGCATTCGCGGGTGAACCCGCTCCTACAATAGGCCCGGCCGCCCACACGAACTCGAAGGACAGAACCATGTTCGACTACACCGCCCGCCCCGACCTGCTGCAAGGCCGGGTCATCCTGGTTACCGGTGCCGGCCGTGGCATTGGTGCCGCGGCTGCCAGGGCCTATGCCGCACTGGGTGCCACCGTGCTGCTGCTGGGCAAGACCGAGGCCAACCTGAACGAGGTCTACGACCAGATCGAAGCCGCCGGCCACCCACAGCCGGTCGTCATCCCGTTCAACCTGGAAACTGCCCTGCCACACCAGTACGACGAGCTGGCGGCCATGATCGAAGGCCAGTTCGGCCGCCTCGATGGCCTGCTCAACAATGCGTCGATCATCGGCCCGCGTACGCCGCTGGAACAGCTGTCGGGCGACAACTTCATGCGCGTGATGCACATCAACGTCAATGCCACCTTCATGCTCACCAGCACCCTGCTGCCGCTGCTGAAGCTGTCGGAAGACGCTTCGGTGGTGTTCACCAGCAGCAGCGTCGGGCGCAAGGGCCGGGCTTACTGGGGCGCCTATGGCGTGTCGAAGTTCGCCACCGAAGGCCTGATGCAGACCCTGGCCGATGAACTGGAAGGCGTGGCGCCGGTGCGCGCCAACAGCATCAACCCAGGCGCCACGCGCACGGCAATGCGGGCCCAGGCCTACCCTGGCGAGAACCCGCAGAACAACCCGCTGCCCGAAGAGATCATGCCGGTGTACCTGTACCTGATGGGGCCAGACAGCACAGGGGTGAACGGGCAGGCGTTCAACGCCCAATAAACCTGCATCGGCCTCTTCGCGGGCTTGCCCGCTCCCACAGAATCACCGCAACCCTCAAGGACTGCGCCATACCTGTGGGAGCGGGCAAGCCCGCGAAGAGGCCGATACAGGAAAGCGATCAGCCCGCAGCCAACGCCGGCCGCATACGGCCTTGCTGGCGCCCTTCCAGCTGCATGCAGCGTTCCAGGAACAGGAACATGCAGTCGTAACTCTTGCAGATCGCCCTGCGCAGCTCGGTCCGCAACCCCAGGGTGGGGTTCTCACCGGCCAGGGTACAGATGATTTCCAGCGCCTCCCACGGGTGCGCATCGTCATACTGGGCATGCATCTTCAGCCACTTCATCGCCCGCTTGCGCCCTTCTTCAGGGAACCCCTGCGCATAGGTGTCGGTCGAGCACACCACCGCCGACCATTCACCGGTCGCGCCTTCGATGGCGTAGTTGGTCGCCGCCATGGAAATGGCCAGGTTTTCGGTGGCGCACACCCGCCAGCACCAGTCGTTCAGGCCGTTCAGCTCGGGCGGCACTTCTTGCGCCTGCAACTCGTGCAGGTGCACACCGTGCGCCTGGCACCAGTTCACCCAGTAATCGGCATGGTTGAGCTCGACGCGGATGTTGCGCATCAGCCAGCGCCGCGCCATGTCCTCGCCCTGATGCCGGCCATAGCGGGTCTTGGTCAGGTTATGCGCCATGTACAACGAAAACTGCTCCACCACCGGCCAGCCACCGATCAGGTACTGACGGATGGTCGATTGCTTCAGCTGGCCATCGCGTAGACGTGCATAAAACTCATGCTCAACCACCCGGCGCTTGCTCTCGCGGCAGTCTTCAATCAGTTGCTGGGCCCATTGGGGGTAACTGGCGGGGTCCATCAAAGGCCCGATACGAACGAATGCGTCAATCACTTTCAGCTCCTTGATCCTTGTGATTTCCAACTAGCGAAACGTGCCAGGTGCTCGCTGCAACAGAGGCCGGGCGGCGATCCGTTGGCGCTGCAGACTGTCACAGGTGAACACCTGGGGGCGTTCGATCAGGTAGCCCTGGGCGTAATCCACGCCTATTTCCTGCAAGGCCTGCTCGATCAAGGGTGTTTCGACAAACTCGGCAATCGTGCGCTTACCCATCACATGGCCGATATGGTTGATGACCTCGACCATGGCCCGGTTGACCGGGTCGTCGAGCATGTCCTTGACGAAACTCCCGTCAATCTTCAGGTAGTCCACGGGCAAATGCTTGAGATAGGCGAACGAGGACATGCCAGCGCAAAAATCATCCAACGAGAAACGGCAACCCAGCCCTTTCAGCTCGTTGATGAAGCGAATGGCGCTGCCCAGGTTGGCAATGGCGCTGGTTTCGGTAATTTCGAAACAGATCATTCGCGGCGGAATGGCGTATTCGACGAACAACCGCTGGAGGTATTCAAGGAACTTGTCGTCGCCAATGCTGGACCCCGACAGGTTGATGGCACAGGTCGACAACGGCCCTTCACGCCCTTCTTCCAGGCACTGGCGTATGACCATGAACACATTGCGCACCACCCAGCGGTCAAGCGCGGTCATCAGGCCGTAGCGCTCGGCCGCCGGGATGAAGCTGCTGGGCAGGATGGTGCGGCCGCTTTCGTCGTGCAGGCGCAACAGAATTTCGATATGGCCCGGGCCTTCGAAGGTTTTGAGCGGGGCGATTTCCTGGGCGTAGAGGCAAAAGCGGTTTTCTTCCAGGGCCACATGCAGGCGCTGGATCCAGGCCATTTCGCCAAAACGCATGGACAGTTCGCTGTCGTCGGCGTGGTACACCTGCACACGGTTTCGGCCCTTTTCCTTGGCCATGTAGCAGGCCATGTCGGCGGCGCGCAGCGAGGCCTCCAGGGTACCGGGGGCCTGGGCCATATGCACCAGGCCAATGCTGACCGTGGTCACGAACGGCCGCCCTTTCCATACAAAGTGCAGGCTCTGCACCATCTGGCGCAGTTGTTCGCCAATGCGCTCGGCCTGGTCGGGCGGGCAGTTTTCCAGCAGCACGCCAAATTCATCGCCGCCCAGCCGCGCCAGCGTATCGCCCTCACGCAGGCCGGACTGCAGCACCGCGCAGATATGCCGCAGCAACTCATCGCCGGCAGCGTGGCCACAGGTGTCGTTGACCAGCTTGAACTGGTCGAGGTCGAGGAACATCAGCGAATGCCGCCCGGCCTGACGCGCCAGGTCGTTGAGCGCCTGTTCCAGGCGGTACTCGAACTCGCGGCGGTTGGCCAGCCCGGTCAGGGCGTCGTGGGTTGCCTGCCAGGACAGATTGGCGATGTACTGGCGTTCCTGGGTCATATCGTGCAGCACCAGCACGATGCCACTGACCTGGCCATCATTGACGATCGGCGAGCCTACCAGGTTGATCGACACGGTACTGCCGTCCAGGCGCTGGATCAGCCGGGCATGCTCGGAGCCGCCCTTGAGGCTGCCGCTGAGCACCTGTTCGACCAAGCTGCGCCCGTCCTCCTCGGCGTGTTCGTCCACCAGGCTGAACAGCGCCGACAGCGGCAGGCCCTGGGCCTGCCCGGATTGCCAGTGGGTCAATTGCTCGGCGGCCGGGTTCATGTAGCCGATACTGCCTTCGACATCGGTGGTGATCACCGCATCACCGATGGCCTGCAGGGTAATCTGCGCACGCTCTTTTTCTTCCTGCAGGGCGCTGGCAAAGGCTTGGCGCTGGGCCAACAGCTTGCTGGAGCGGCGCCAGGCAATGGCGATCAGGAACATCGCGGTCAGCAGGTTGGTGATCAGCAGCACCCGTAGCAACATGCGCGAGCCTTCGCCCAAGGCATCACTGAACGCCTTGGCGGCCGGGGTCACGCCTTCGTTGATGGCGACAATGCGGGCCTTCCAGTCGCTGACGGTGTCGGCATCCACCGGGCCATCGGCAAAACGCTGACGCATTTCACCGGCCAGTACATCCAGCTTGGCCAGATAGTCGTCACCGATGTCCCAGTAATCGATGGCTGTCTGCATATAGCTGACATGGCGAAAGTTGCGGTAGAACCAGATGATCCGCTCGACATCGTCAGGGTGGTTGCCACCTTGCAGAACCGCCTGTCGTGCGGCGTCCAGATCAGGGCTGGGGTGGTCGAGCACTTCGCGCAGACGATAGTCACCCTGCGGTACGGTAATGGCCTGGCGATAGCGTTGGTAGGTGCTGTCGTCGCGCGTCTCGCCGTACAGACTCAGGTAGTAGATGGCATCTTTCTGCGCCTTGGACCACAGGCTTTCGCCCGCGACATAGGCGCGCACGGCCGAGAGCGTATAAAGGCTGAGGCTGCCCAACGCCACCTGAAGGACCACAACGGCGATGAAAGGCCATGTGATGCCGAGCAACTTTGGCGCTTCGAGTGTGCGATTTCCCTTCATGGAGTCCCTGTCACAGAGCAGATAAGGCGTAAATCGACCCAGACAAGCACAGCGTAGGCCATTTGCCATCGCTGTGGAGGGGATTTTTATGACAAGGAATCGGGGAATTTGTACAGCGTATGCGCTGGCCATTGTAGGAGCGGGTTTACCCGCGAAGAAGACACCGCGGTGGATGGCACGGGCTTCGCCCGTGTTCGCGGGCAAGCCCGCTCCCACAGGGATCGCACCAGCTTTTAGAAATTGAGCAAGACAGTTGCTCCCACAAGCCCGGTGAAGGCAGCCAGATAATCAGCTCTGCTGCAGATGCCCGTAAAGCTTGGCGTATAACCCACCCTCGGCAATCAGCTGCTGATGGTCGCCGTCTTCGGCCACGTGCCCGCCATCGAACACCAGCACCCGGTCGGCCTGTTTCACCGCCGACAACCGATGGGCGATGATCAGCGTGGTGCGGCCGCTGAGGAAGCACGCCAAGGCCTGATGCAGGTTGTACTCGGTGGCGGCATCCAGGGCTGAGGTGGCCTCGTCGAGGATCACTACCTTGGGCTCAGCCAGTACCATGCGGGCAATGGCCAGGCGCTGGCGCTGGCCACCGGACAAGCGCACGCCTGAACGCCCCACCACACTGTCCAGGCCTTGCGGCAAGGCGGCGATGGTGGCATCCAGCTGAGCGATGCGCAGCGCCTGCCAGCACGCATCATCGCTGCAGTCGCGGCCCATGGTCAGGTTGGCACGCACGCTGTCGTTGAACAGCGACGGGTGCTGCAACACCACCGCGACGTTCTCGCGCAGGGTTTCCAGGCCGATTTCCTGCAGGCTGGCCCCGCCAAAGCGGATGGTCCCGGCCTGGGCGCTGTATAGGCCCAGCAGTAGCTGCACCAGCGTGCTCTTGCCGCCGCCGCTGGCACCGACAATCGCCACCTTCTCACCCGCGGCGATCGACAGGTCGAGGTGGTCGAGCACCGGCTCGTCGGCATAGGCAAAGCGCAGGTCGCGCACGTCAATGCCCACCGTTTCGCGGCCGGCGAACGGGTCGCTGGCGGCCGGGTATTGCGGCTCGTCGGCACGCGCCAGCAGCTCGTTGAGGCGACTCAGCGCACCGCCGGCGGCGTAGTAGGCATATTGCAGATTAAGCAGTTGCTCCACCGGACCGATCATGAACCACAGGTAGCTGAACACCGCCAGCATCTGGCCGATCGACAGGTCAGAAAACAGCACGGTCAGCATGGCCGCCGCGCGGAAGATGTCGATGCCGAACTGGAACAGCAAGCCGCTGGCACGGCCACTGGCATCGCTTTTCCATTGCGAGTCCACGGCGTAATCGCGCACCTCGCGGGCACGCAGGCCAAGGCGGCCAAGGAAGTAGCCCTGGCGGTTGCCAGCGCGGATTTCCTGGATGGCATCGAGGGTTTCCGCCAGCGCCTGGGTAAAGCGCGCGGTGCTGTCGTTTTCGAGCTTTTTCAGGTGTTTGACCCGCTTGCCCAACTGCACGGTGAAGTAGATCACCAGCGGGTTGAACAGCAAGATCAGCAAGGCCAGCTGCCAGTGCATCCAGATCAGGATGGCCGCCGTGCCGGTCAGTGTCAGCATGGCCACCAGGAAGCGGCTGAGGGTTTCGCCAACGAACTTGTCGAGGGTGTCCAGGTCGGTGACCAGGTGGGTGGTCACCGTACCGCTGCCCAAACTTTCGTATTCTTTCAGCGAAATACGTTTGAGGCGCTCGATCAGGCGGATGCGCAGGCGGTATACGATGTCCTTGGCCAGCCCGGCGAACAGCTTGGACTGGATCACGTTGAAGGCCAGCGCAGCCAGGCGCAGGCACAGGGTGAGCGCCAGCATCAGGCCGATGTAGCCTGCTGCTACCTGCCAGTTGGACGGCAGCAGGTGGTTCATCCACTTCAGCGCGGCATCACCATGGCCGAGCAGTACTTCGTCCACCAACAGCGGCAGCAGCAGCGGAATGGGCACACTGCAACACGCCGCCAGTAACGCAATGAGGTTGGCGGACCAGAGGTTTTTCTTGTGATGCAGGGCCAGGCGGCGGATTTCCGCCCAGCTCAGTCGATCGCCCGCAGTGTATGGCTTGCCCGGTACCGGGTCGGGTGACCCTGGTACATCAAGCACAGGCGGCCTGCTGCAGCCAGCGGCCGAGCAAGGGTTGCAGGCGCTCCAGCGGCTGGTAGCCGTTGGTCAGCAAAGCCAGTTGGCCATTGCGCTCGGCCAGCAAGGTCGGGAAACCGGCAATACCCAGATCCTGGGCCCAGGCGAAGTCGGCCGCGGTGGCGGCGCGGGTATCGGCACGGGCGAAGGTTTCGGCGAACGCGGCACGGTCGAAGCCACTCTGGGAGGCCAGCTCGACCAGCTGCGGCGCGGTGGTCACATCGGTACCCTGCTCGTAGAACGAACGCTGGATCAACGCCAGCAGCGGCCAGACGCGCTCGGCATCCAGCTCGCGTGCCGCGACCAGGGCGCGACAGGCCGGCTCGGTGTCGTAGACGAAGCCGTCAGGCATGGCCCCCTCGAAGCGGAACGGCTGGCCGGTAGCATCAGCCACCGCCTGCCAGTGTTCCAGGATGTACTTGCGAGTGGAGCTGTCCAGGGCGCTGCCGCCCGTACGCAGCCCGCCCGTTACCAAGCGGGCAGGCACGCCTGCCTCACGCGCCTGGGCGATCAGGGCCGCGGCCACTGGCGCAAACCCCCAGCACCAGGAGCACATCGGGTCCATCACATAGATCAGGCGTGCAGACATGCTTCAAGCCTCGGCTTTGTAGTTGTAACCGATCGGGTGCGGCAGGTTGCGGGCCTTGGCCAGCTCGATCTGCTTCTGCCGGTCGATGGCACTGCGCCGGGTCTTCTCGCTCAGGCTGTCCCAGCAATGCGGGCAGCTGACACCTGGCGAATAGTGCTCGGACGCGCGCTCCTCTGCATTGATCGGATGGCGGCAGGCGTGGCACTGGTCGTACTCGCCTTCGCTCAGGTCATGGCGCACCGTAACCCGGTTGTCGAAGACGAAGCAGTCGCCGTCCCACAGGCTTTCTTCCTGAGGCACTTCCTCGAAGTATTTCAGGATGCCGCCCTTAAGATGATAGACCGACTCGAAGCCTTCACCGAGCATGTAGCTGGAGGCCTTTTCGCAACGGATGCCGCCGGTGCAGAACATGGCGACCTTCTTGTGCTTGCTCGGGTCGAAATTGGCCTTGATGTACTCCGGGAACTCACGGAACGTTTCGGTCTTCGGGTCGATGGCGCCCTTGAACGTACCGATGGCCACTTCGTAGTCGTTGCGGGTGTCGATCAACAGCACTTCCGGGTCGCTGATCAGGGCGTTCCAGTCCTTGGGCTCGACATAGGTGCCAACGGCCTGGTTGGGGTCTACGCCCGGCACGCCGAGGGTGACGATCTCTTTCTTGAGCTTGACCTTGGTGCGGTAGAACGGCTGTTCGTCGCAGTACGACTCTTTATGGTCGACATCGACCAGGCGCTGGTCGCTGCGCAGCCAGGCCAGCAGGCCATCAATGCCTTCGCGGGTGCCCGACACGGTGCCGTTGATGCCCTCCTGGGCCAGCAGCAGGGTGCCTTTGACGTTGTTGTCGAGCATGGTCTTGAGCAGCGGCTCGCGCAGCTCGACGTAGTCTTCCAGGGTGACGAACTTGTACAGCGCCGCGACGACGATGGCTTGAGACATGTAACGGAATCTCCAGGTGGCTGCCCTCGTAAGGGGCGGACCGGGTTTGACGGTATAGAAAAGCATGGGGGCGCTTTGCGCCCCTTTCGCGACACAAGGCCGCTCCCACAGGGGACCGCGTAACCTGATGGCTAGTGCGGTTTTTGTGGGAGCGGCCTTGTGTCGCGAAAGGGCCGCAAAGCGGCCCCCGGATTTTGCAGGATTCTACCAGAACAACAGAAAGGTTTCAGTGCCCGCCGCCCGCACACACGGGCGAGGCCGGTGCAACGCCGACCTTGGCCCACTCTTCGGCGGTGTAGGTGTGGATGGCCAGGGCGTGGATCTCGCCCATCAGCTCACCCATGGTGGCGTACACCTTCTGGTGGCGCTTGACGCTGTTCAACCCGGCGAACTGCTCGCTGACGATCACGGCCTTGTAGTGGGTCTCCTGACCACGACTGTGCATGTGACTTTCGTTGAGCACTTCCAGGTGTTGCGGCGCCAGCGCGGCCAGTTGCTGTTCGATACGTTGTTGCATGGTCATTGCTGCGTACTCACTTCTTCGCTGGGGCGGCGGCCTTGCCTGCGTTCGGGTCCAGCTCTTTGGTCATGTCTTCCAGCAGCTTGTTCACCACCGGTACTGCGGGCTCCAGGCTCTGCTGGGTCAGCTGTGCCGACTGCTGGGTGACCTTGGGCATTTCACGTAGCACTTTCTTGCCCAGCGGCGATTCGTAGAACTTGACCAGGTCCTTCAGCTCCTGCTCGGTAAAGGTCCGGGTGTACAGGTCGACCATCTTCGGCTTCAGCTTGTTCCAGCCGATGGCGTTGTCCAGCGCGGCATTGGCCTTAGCCTGGTAGCTTTCCAGCACCGGCTGCTTGGCGGCCGGGGCCTTGGTCTGGGCGAAACGCTGGGCGAACATCTGCTGCACTTGCATGTACACCGGGGTGCCCAGCTTGTCGGCGTTGGCCAGGGTCAGGAATTTCTCGGCAGCAGCGTTGTGGCTGGCGGTGGCAGCGAGTACCTGGCCGCTGGCGCAAACCAGGGCAACGGCGGCACAAAGGACACGGAGACGGGTCATTGCATTTCCTTCAAAGAGAGGGAGGCGGGCACCTCAGAGTAGAGCATTCTGCGCCGTGGTGGCGATGTGCTCAAGTGGCACGACGAGCGACGGAACCGCTCGGTCGAATCAGGGCCTAAACTGCGATTTCGAACTACACAGGAGTGAGTACAGAATGAGCCGTATCGAGACAGACAGCCTGGGCCCGGTCGAAGTTCCGGAGAACGCCTACTGGGGTGCGCAGACCCAGCGTTCGCTGATCAACTTCGCCATTGGCAAGGAACGCATGCCCCTCGCGGTGTTGCACGCCCTGGCACTGATCAAGAAGGCCGCGGCGCGCGTCAACGACCGCAATGGCGACCTGCCGGCCGATATCGCTCGGCTGATCGAACAGGCTGCCGATGAAGTGCTGGCTGGCCAGCACGACGATCAGTTCCCGCTCGTCGTCTGGCAGACGGGCAGTGGCACCCAGAGCAACATGAACGTCAACGAGGTGATTGCCGGACGCGCCAACGAACTGGCCGGCAAAGGCCGTGGCGGCAAGGCGCCGGTGCACCCCAATGACCACGTCAACCGCTCGCAGAGCTCCAACGACTGCTTCCCCACCGCCATGCACATTGCGGCAGCCCAGGCGGTGCAGGAAAAGCTGTTGCCGGCCGTCACCGAACTGTCTTCAGGGCTGGCCGAGCTGTCGATGCGTCACCACCAGCTGGTGAAAACCGGTCGCACACACATGATGGACGCCACGCCGATTACCTTCGGCCAGGAAGTGTCGGCCTTCGTCGCCCAGCTCGATTACGCCCAGCGCGCCATCCGCGCTACCCTGCCGGCGGTGTGCGAACTGGCCCAAGGCGGCACTGCCGTGGGTACCGGGCTGAACGCCCCGCAGGGGTTTGCCGAGGCCATCGCTGCCGAGCTGGCGGCGCTGTCCGGCCTGCCGTTCATCACCGCGCCGAACAAGTTCGCCGCCCTCGCCGGCCACGAACCGCTGACCAGCCTGGCGGGCGCCCTGAAAACCCTGGCCGTGGCCTTGATGAAAATTGCCAACGACCTGCGCCTGCTGGGTTCCGGCCCGCGCGCCGGCCTGGCCGAGGTGCGCCTGCCGGCCAACGAGCCCGGCAGCTCGATCATGCCGGGCAAGGTCAACCCCACCCAGTGCGAGGCGCTGTCGATGCTGGCCTGCCAGGTGCTGGGCAATGACGCGGCCATCGGCTTTGCCGCCAGCCAGGGGCACTTGCAGCTGAATGTGTTCAAGCCGGTGATCATCCATAACCTGCTGCAATCCATCGAGTTGCTGGCCGATGGTTGCCGCAACTTCCAGCAGCATTGCGTGGCGGGTATCGAGCCGGATGCCGAGCAGATGGCCGCGCACCTGGAGCGCGGGTTGATGCTGGTGACGGCGCTGAACCCGCATATTGGCTATGACAAGGCGGCGGAAATTGCCAAGAAGGCTTACAGCGAGGGCACGACCTTGCGCGAGGCGGCCTTGGCGTTGAAGTACCTGACCAATGAGCAGTTCGACCAGTGGGTGCGGCCGGAGAACATGCTGGCGCCGGGCGGCAAGGGCTGACTGCTCTGTAGCCTGTACCGGCCCTTTCGCGGGTGAACCCGCGCCTACGACGAGCGGCCATCCATGGTAGGAGCGGGTTCACCCGCGAAAGGGCCGGTACAGGCAATCGACAGACCTAGTGTGGTGTTTTGCAAATACGGCCAATAACTCGCCGCGCGTTATGGTCGTTATTTGTGAAACACCACACTAGGCCAACCGCGCCCGGCGGGCCCGCCAACCCGCCACCAGCGACGGCCCAAGCGCCACCAGCGCCGAACCGAACACCACCGTGACCGCCCCCAAATAGCCCAGGGCATTGATGTCCTCGGCATGCACATACTCAGGCCAAACCAACGCCGCCAGCGCCACCGCAACGAAGGTTACCAGCGGGGTAAGCGCCAGCGTGGCACTTACCCGTGAGGCCTCCCAGTGCGCCAGTGCTTCGGCAAACGCGCCGTATGCCACCAGGGTATTCAGGCAACAGGCCAGCAGCAGCCAGCCTTGCACAGGGGTCAGTTGCAAGGCCTCCAGCGGGTGCACCCAAGGTGTCAGCAACGCAGCGCAGCTGAGGTAGATCACCATCATCACCTGCTGCGAGTGCCACACGGTCAGCAACTGCTTCTGGCTCAGGGCGTAGAACACCCAGATGCTGGTCGCCAGCAAAATGGTCAACACGCCGGTGGTGTAGGTACCCAGCGAAGTCAGCAGCTCTTCCAGGCGCTGGTTGAAGAACAGGCCAAACCCTGCCAGCAGCACCAACAGGCCCACGCCCTGCCCCACACTGAAGCGCTCGCGGAACACGAACACGCTGGCCACCAGCAACAGCACCGGGCCGATCTGTACCACCAGTTGTGCGGTGCCTGGGCTAAGCAGTTTGAGACCGATCAGGTAGAGCACGTAGTTGCCCATCAGGCCGAGCACGGCCACCAGCACCAGGCCCTTGCCCTTGGGCGCCAGTTTACGCATGGACGGCAAACGCCGCTGAGCCGCCAGCCAGGCGAACAGCAGGCTGCCGGAGACCAGCAGGCGGTACCAGGTGACAGTGATCGGGTCGACCACTTGCAATACCTGCTTGAGCTTGATCGGCAAGATGCCCCAGAGCAGCGCCGTCAGAAGTGCCAGGAACAGCCCATAGCCCCAGCGGCCAGAAGTGGTGTGCATAAAATCCTCGATCAAGCCCGTGGTGGGGGTTGTTGAATTCTACGGGGTTGGAGGACGGGGACGGTGGAGAGTGCCGAGAAAAGAATTCATCAGGTCATTCTTTTGGGGCATGGCTGGGGGGAGGTGTTGCCTGTTCTGGCCCTTTCGCGGGTAAACCCGCTCCTACAAGGGATCGCGTACCCCTGTAGGAGCGGGTTCACCCGCGAAAGGGCCAGAACAGGCAACATCACCGTCGGCTATTTTTTGTGCTTGGCAAACGCCGCTTCCAGCGCTTGATTGATGGTGCGCACCACCTTCACCCGCGCCCAGCGCTTGTCATTGGCCTCCACCAGCGTCCAAGGGGCAATCTCGCTGCTGGTGCGGTCGACCATGTCGCCCACCGCCTGGGAGTATTCGTCCCACTTGTCGCGGTTGCGCCAGTCATCCTCGGTGATCTTGTAGCGTTTGAACGGAATTTGCTCACGCTCTTCGAAGCGCTCCAGTTGGGTCTGCTGGTCGATCGCCAGCCAGAACTTGACCACCACCACGCCGGCATCCACCAACTGCTCTTCAAAGTCGTTGATCTCGCTGTAGGCACGCATCCAGTCAGCGGGGCTGCAGAAGCCTTCCACCCGCTCCACCAGCACCCGGCCATACCAGGAACGGTCGAAGATGGTGAACTTGCCCCGTGCCGGGATGTGCCGCCAGAACCGCCACAGGTACGGCTGGGCGCGCTCTTCTTCGGTCGGCGCGGCAATCGGCACGATACGGTACTGCCGCGGGTCCAGCGCTGCCGCCACGCGGCGGATGGCGCCCCCCTTGCCGGCGGCGTCGTTACCTTCGAACACCGCCACCAGGGCGTGCCGGCGCATGCGCTTGTCACGCAGCAGGCCGGCCAGACGGGCCTGTTCGGTGATCAACTGTTCCTGATAGTCGGCCTTGTCCAGGCGCAAGGTCATGTCCAGGGCGCCCAGCAGGCTGCGGTCGTCGATGCTGTGGCCCAGCGGGGCCACGTTGCCCTGGTGCTTGCCCTTGGGATTATTGGCCAGCGCGGCTTGCAGGCTTTCCAGCAGAATGCGCCCCACCGCCAGGCTGCGGTAATTCGGGTCTACCCCTTCGATGATGTGCCATGGCGCGTAGTCGCGGCTGGTGCGACGCAGCACGCGCTCACCAAAGCGCACGAAGCGGTCGTAGGTTTGCGACTGCTGCCAATCCAGCGGGCTGATCTTCCAGCTGTGCAGCGGGTCGTCCTTGAGCGATTTCAGCCGTGCCTTCATCTGCTTCTTGGACAGGTGGAACCAGAACTTGATGATCAGCGCACCTTCATCGCACAGCATCTCCTCCAGGCGCTCGGCACCGGTAATGGCCTGATCGAGCACGGCATCCTTGAACACCCCGTGCACCCGTCCCTGCAGCATCTGGCTGTACCAGTTGCCAAAGAACACACCCATCCGCCCCTTGGGTGGCAAGGCCCGCCAATAGCGCCAGGCGGGGGGGCGGGCCAGCTCTTCGTCGGTCTGCTGGTCGAAGGTGAGCACATCGATCATGCGCGGGTCCATCCACTCGTTGAGCAGTTTTACCGTCTCACCCTTGCCGGCGCCTTCAATGCCGTTGATCAGCACGATCACCGGAAACCGCGCCTGCTGCTTGAGTTCGTACTGGGCTTCGAGCAGGGCCTCGCGTAAAGCGGGTACCTCGGCGTCGTAAGCCTCCTTGTCGATGCTGTGGCCGATTTCGGCAGATTCGAACATGCACTGGCTCCTTCAATGGATAAACAAGACTAGCGGATTTCATTTCGGGCTGTGCGGGCCTCTTCACCAATGAACGCGCTCCCACAGCTCAGCCGGATGGCATAAAATCCCGCCATCCGCTGCAACCGAGCCCACCATGCCCACCCTCCTCCAGCACGCCCAGATCGACTGGGACGACCAGGGCCGCCCCCATTCGCGGCACTATGACGACGTCTATTTCGCAGTCAACGAAGGCATCGAAGAAACCAAGCACGTGTTCCTCGGCCAGACCCGCCTGGCCGAACGTTTTGCCCACCTGGCGCCGCATGCCTGCACGGTGATCGGCGAAACCGGTTTTGGCACCGGCATGAATTTTTTCTGCGCCTGGCAGCTGTTCGACCAGCACGCACACAGCGACGCGCGCCTGCACTTCGTCAGCGTCGAGAAGTACCCCCTCGACCAGGCCGACATGGCCCGCGCAGTGCGCCTGTGGCCTGAACTGGCCGCCTATACCGAGCCACTGCTGGAGCAATACGTGGCGGTGCACCCGGGTTTTCAGCAGTTCACCTTCGCCGGTGGCAGGGTCACCCTGACCCTGTTGATAGGCGATGTGCTGGAACAGCTGCCGCAACTCGATGCGCAGATCGATGTGTGGTTCCTCGACGGCTTCGCCCCCGCCAAGAACCCCGACATGTGGACCCCGGAGCTGTTTGCGCAACTGGCGCGGCTATCGCATCCGGGCACGGTGCTGGGCACCTTCACCACCACCGGCTGGGTACGCCGCAGCCTGGTGGAAGCCGGCTTCGCCATGAAGAAGGTGCCAGGCATCGGCAAGAAGTGGGAGGTGATGAGCGGCGCCTACGTCGGCCCCCTGTCCGGCCCATGCGCGCCTTGGTACGCGCGCCCCGCGGTGACACAGGGGCCGCGCGAGGCGCTGGTGATCGGTGCCGGACTTGCCGGCAGCAGCAGCGCCGCCAGCCTGGCCCGGCGCGGCTGGCAGGTTACCGTGCTGGAGCGCCACGAAGCCCCCGCCCAGGAGGCTTCGGGCAACCCGCAAGGGGTGCTGTACCTCAAGCTGTCTGCCCATGGCACCGCGCTCTCGCAGATGATCCTGTCCGGGTTCGGCTACACCCGGCGTCAGCTGCAGCGCTTGCAGCGTGGCCGTGACTGGGATGCCTGCGGGGTGCTGCAACTGGCCTTCGACAGCAAGGAGGCCGAACGCCAGGGCAAGCTGGCTGCCGCCTTCGACCCCGGCTTGCTGCACTGCCTGGCGCGCGCCGAGGCCGAAGCCATCGCCGGCGTGGCGTTGCCTGGCGGCGGGTTGTTCTACCCCGAAGGTGGCTGGGTGCACCCGCCAGCGCTGTGCCAACAGCAGTTGCAGCACCCTGGTATTCGCGTGGTGACCCACCAGGACGTGCTCGAACTGCGCAAAGTGGATGAGCATTGGCAAGCCTGGGCTGGCGACCAGCTGTTAGCCCGCGCTCCAGTGGTGGTCCTGGCCGGTGCGGCGGATGTGCTGCGCTTCGAACCTTGCGCGCAGTTACCACTCAAGCGCATCCGTGGGCAGATCACCCGCTTGCCGGCCACCGCCAGCAGCCAGGCACTGCGCACCGTGGTGTGCGCGGAAGGCTATGTGGCACCGCCACGCGAGGGTGAACATACACTGGGCGCCAGTTTTGACTTCCATAGCGAAGACCTTGCACCGACGGTGGCCGAGCACCAGGGCAACCTGGCGCTGCTGGACGAAATTTCCGTCGATCTGGCGCAACGGCTGGCTGTGGCTGAACTGGACCCCGAGCAATTGCAGGGACGTGCTGCGTTCCGTTGCACCAGCCCGGATTACCTGCCGATCGTCGGGCCCATCGCCGACGCGCAGGCGTTTGCCGAAGCCTATGCAGTACTGGGCCGGGATGCGCGGCAAGTACCGGATGTGCCCTGCCCTTGGCTGGGCGGGTTGTATGTGAACAGCGGGCATGGCTCACGCGGGTTGATAACAGCGCCCTTGAGCGGCGAGCTGGTGGCGGCCTGGGTATGTGGCGAACCGCTGCCATTGCCGCGGGCAGTGGCGCAGGCGTGTCATCCGAACCGGTTTGGATTGCGCCGGTTGATCCGGGGGAAATGATTGCATCGGGTTGCCTGCCCGTCCACATATAACCAAACATTCTAAAACTCTCGAAAAGCACATAGGTCAGTTCCTTAAGGTGCCCTAATCCGGGGCATCACCTCCCCAACGGAAAAACCGGTAAGGACTTATGTGCGGATTAGCAGGAGAGTTACGTTTCACCCCCATCGACCAAGCCCCTCGCCCAGCCGACCTGGCTGCGGTAGAGCGCATTACCCATCACCTGGCCCCGCGTGGCCCGGATGCCTGGGGCTTCCATAGCCAGGGGCCGATTGCCCTTGGCCACCGGCGGTTGAAGATCATGGACCTGTCCGACGGCTCGGCGCAGCCGATGGTCGACAATACGCTGGGCCTGTCGCTGGCCTTCAACGGTGCCATCTACAACTTCCCCGAACTGCGCGAGGAATTGCAGGCGCTGGGCTACAGCTTCTGGTCCGACGGCGACACTGAGGTGCTGCTCAAGGGCTACCACGCCTGGGGCGCGGCGCTGCTGCCCAAGCTCAACGGCATGTTTGCCCTGGCCATCTGGGAGCGCGACAACCAGCGCCTGTTCCTGGCCCGCGACCGCCTGGGCGTCAAACCCCTGTACCTGTCGCGCAACGGCGAGCGCCTGCGCTTTGCCTCGACCCTGCCGGCACTGCTCAAGGGCGGCGACATCGACCCGATGCTCGACCCCGTGGCCCTCAACCACTACCTGAACTTCCACGCCGTGGTACCGGCACCGCGCACCCTGCTGGCCAACGTGCAGAAGCTGGAGCCCGGCACCTGGATGCGCATCGACCGCCATGGCGAAGTGGAACGCCAGACCTGGTGGCAGCTGAAGTACGGCCCCCACCCCGACGAGCGTGAACTTGATCTGGAAGGCTGGACCACCCGCGTACTCGACGCCACCCGCGACGCCGTAGCCATCCGCCAGCGGGCAGCCGTCGATGTGGGTGTGTTGCTGTCCGGCGGTGTCGATTCCAGCCTGCTGGTCGGCTTGCTGCGCGAAGTGGGCGTTGACGACCTGTCGACCTTCTCCATCGGCTTTGAAGATGCCGGCGGCGAGCGTGGCGACGAGTTCCAGTATTCGGACCTGATCGCCAAACACTACGGCACCCGTCACCACCAGTTGCGCATTGCCGAACACGAAATCATCGACCAACTGCCGGCCGCCTTCCGCGCCATGAGCGAGCCGATGGTCAGCCACGACTGCATCGCGTTCTACCTGCTGTCGCGGGAAGTGGCCAAACACTGCAAAGGCGTACAGAGCGGCCAGGGTGCCGATGAGCTGTTCGCCGGTTACCACTGGTACCCGCAGGTGGACGGCGCCGACGATGCCTATGCGGCCTACCGTGACGCCTTCTTCGACCGCAGCCATGCCGAATACCGCGAAACCGTGCAGGCGCCCTGGCTGCTGGAAACCGACGCTGCCGGCGACTTCGTGCGCGAACACTTCGCGCGCCCCGGCGCACCGGCTGCCGTGGACAAGGCGCTGCGCCTGGACAGCACCGTGATGCTGGTCGACGACCCGGTCAAGCGGGTGGACAACATGACCATGGCCTGGGGCCTGGAGGCGCGTACGCCGTTCCTTGATTACCGCCTGGTGGAACTGTCGGCACGCATTCCCGCACGCTTCAAGCTGCCCGACGGCGGCAAGCAGGTGCTCAAGCAGGCAGCGCGACGGGTGATCCCGCATGAGGTGATTGACCGCAAGAAGGGTTACTTCCCGGTACCGGGCCTGAAGCATCTGGAAGGTGCCACCTTGGGCTGGGTACGCGAACTGTTGACCGACCCCAGCCAGGACCGAGGGTTGTTCAACCCGGCCATGCTCGACCGCCTGCTGAGCAACCCACACGGCCAGCTGACGCCATTGCGCGGTTCCAAGCTGTGGCAACTGGCGGCGCTGAACCTGTGGCTGAGCGAACAAGGAATCTGACCGATGAAAGCCCATGAAATCGCTTATGGTCAGCGCCTGCTGCGCGGCCAAGCGCCGTCCTACGAGCGCCTGCAAGCGCGCCTGGCCGGCGACGGCAGCCAGCCCCACGACCAGCCGCGTGCCGTGCACTGCGGCTGGGGCCGGCTGTTGATAGGCCACACCTACCCCGACCCGGCTTCCCTGGCCGAGGATCTGCTCGACGAGCACCCGGGCGAACGCGACATCGCCCTGTACGTGGCCGCACCGCAGCAGGTGCTGGCCCAGGCCCCCCAGCAGCTGTTCCTCGACCCGTCCGACACCCTGCGCCTGTGGTTCACCGACTACCGCCCGGCGCAGCGGGTATTTCGCGGCTTCCGCGTGCGCCGGGCACAGAACCCCGCCGACTGGCAGGCGATCAACACGCTGTACCAGGCGCGCGGGATGCTCCCCGTCGACGCCGCGCTGCTTACCCCCCGGCACTTGGGTGGCCCGGTGTACTGGCTGGCAGAGGACGAAGACAGCGGCGCGATTATCGGCAGCGTCATGGGCCTGAACCACACCAAGGCGTTCGATGACCCCGAGCATGGCAGCAGCCTGTGGTGCCTGGCGGTGGACCCACACTGCACCCGCCCCGGCGTGGGTGAAGTGCTGGTGCGCCACCTGATCGAACACTTCATGAGCCGTGGCCTGGCCTACCTGGACCTGTCGGTGCTGCACGACAACCGCCAGGCCAAGCGCCTTTACCAGAAACTGGGTTTTCGCAACCTGCCCACCTTCGCAGTCAAGCGCAAGAACGGTATCAACGAGCAACTGTTCCTCGGGCCTGGCCCGCAAGCCGACCTCAACCCCTACGCTCGCATCATCGTCGACGAGGCGCTACGCCGGGGCATCGAAGTACAGGTCGATGACGCCGCTGGCGGCCTGTTCACCCTGAGCCTGGGCGGACGGCGCATTCGCTGCCGGGAATCGCTCAGCGACCTGACCAGTGCCGTGACCATGACCCTGTGCCAGGACAAACGCCTGACCCAGCACGCCCTGCACAACGCTGGGCTGCAGGTGCCCGCACAACAGCTGGCGGGCAATGCCGATGACAACCTGGCGTTTCTCGAAGAGCATGGCGCGGTGGTGGTCAAGCCGGTCGATGGCGAGCAAGGCCAGGGCGTGGCGGTGAACCTGACCTGCATCGACGACATCACCCGTGCCGTGGCGCATGCCCGCCAGTTCGACAGCCGCGTGCTGCTGGAAAGCTTCCATGCCGGGTTCGACCTGCGCATCGTGGTGATCGGCTACGAGGTGGTGGCCGCGGCCATCCGCCACCCAGCGCAGGTGCTGGGCGACGGTAAGCACAGTGTGCGCCAGTTGATCGAAGCCCAGAGCCGTCGCCGCCAGGCCGCCACCGGTGGCGAAAGCCGCATTCCGCTGGACGACGAAACCGAGCGCACCTTGCGCGCAGCGGGCGTTGGCTATGACGACGTGTTGCCGACCGGCCAGCGCCTGGCCGTGCGGCGCACGGCCAACCTGCACACCGGCGGCACCCTGGAAGATGTCACCGAACGCCTGCACCCGGTGCTGGCCGATGCTGCCGTGCGGGCGGCACGGGCACTGGAAATTCCGGTGGTTGGGCTGGACTTCATGGTGCGCGATGCCGGGCAGCCGGAGTACGTGATCATCGAGGCCAACGAACGTGCTGGCCTGGCCAACCATGAACCGCAGCCCACGGCCGAGCGCTTTATCGACCTGCTGTTTCCCCATAGCCGGCCGTTGGCCTGACAACTGCTCGGCTTTTTGTGGGAGCGGCCTTGTGTCGCGAATGGGGTGCGAAGCGCCCCTAGGATCTCAGCTTCGCTGCCGATATTGCCGGGGCCGCTTTGCGGCCCTTTCGCGACACAAGGCCGCTCCCACAAGGACTGCGAAATTTTACCCCGACCGGAGGCCTGGACATGTCCGAACGACTCCCCGAACCCGATCTCGACTACCTCAAACGCGTGCTGCTGGAAATGCTCGCCATCCCCAGCCCCACCGGCTTCACCGACACCATCGTGCGCTACGTGGCCGAGCGCCTTGACGAACTGGGCATCCCCTTCGAGCTGACCCGCCGCGGCACCATCCGCGCCACGCTGAAGGGCCGGCAGACCTCGCCCGACCGCGCCGTCTCTGCCCACCTGGATACCATCGGCGCCAGCGTGCGCCAATTGCAGGACAATGGCCGCCTGGCCTTGGCGCCCGTCGGCTGCTGGTCCAGCCGCTTTGCCGAAGGTAGCCGGGTCAGCGTATTCACCGACACCGGCGTATTCCGTGGCAGCGTGCTGCCGCTGATGGCCAGCGGGCATGCCTTCAACACGGCCATCGACCAAATGCCGATCAGCTGGGACCACGTGGAAGTGCGCCTGGATGCCTACTGCGCCACGCGCGCCGACTGTGAGGCACTGGGCGTGAGCATTGGTGACTTCGTGGCCTTCGACCCATTGCCCGAGTTCACCGAAAGCGGCCACATCAGCGCCCGTCACCTGGACGACAAGGCCGGCGTAGCCGCATTGCTGGCGGCATTGAAGGCCGTGGTGGAAAGCGGTCGCCAGCCGCTGATCGACTGCCACCCGCTGTTCACCATCACCGAGGAAACCGGCTCGGGCGCAGCCGGCGCCCTGCCTTGGGATGTCAGCGAGTTCGTCGGCATCGACATTGCCCCGGTGGCACCCGGCCAGGCGTCAAGCGAGCATGCGGTGAGTGTGGCCATGCAGGACTCGTCGGGGCCTTACGACTACCACCTGTCCCGACACCTGCTGAAACTGGCCGGCGACCATGACTTGCCGGTGCGGCGCGACCTGTTCCGCTACTACTTCAGCGATGCCCATTCGGCGGTGACTGCCGGGCACGATATTCGTACCGCGCTGGTGGCGTTCGGTTGCGATGCCACCCATGGTTACGAGCGCACCCATATCGACAGCCTGGCAGCGCTGAGCCGGTTGTTGTCAGCCTACCTGCTGAGCCCGCCCGTGTTTGCCAGTGACTCACAGCCCGCCAATGCGTCACTCGAGCGCTTCAGCCACCAGTTGGAGCATGATGCGCAGATGGAGAGCGACACGCGGGTACCGGCCGTGGACAGCCTGGTCGGAAACAAAGGCTAAACGCCCTTGGGGCTGCAAAGCGGCCCCAACACCTCGAATGTTTCGCGTAGCATGCCCATACCTATTTCAGACACCGCCCGACCATGCTGATCCCCTACGACCAATTGCAAGCCGAAACCCTGACCCGCCTGATCGAGGACTTCGTCACCCGCGACGGCACTGACAACGGCGACGACACCCCGCTGGAAACCCGCGTGCTGCGGGTACGCCAGGCATTGGCCAAAGGCCAGGCTTTCATCCTGTTCGACCTGGAAAGCCAGCAATGCCAGTTGCTGGCCAAGCATGATGTGCCCCGCGAGCTGCTCGAATAGCAGGTCAGGCCTCTTCAGGCCTTGCTCTGCTTGGACGCCTTGATGCGCTTGTAAACTTCGGCTCGATGCACCGGCACCTCACGCGGAGCAGCCACACCAAAGCGCACCACGCCGTCCCGGGTCTCTACCACCATGATCCGGATATCATCGCCAATCACGATGACCTCCCCTACTTCGCGCCCTATTACCAGCATGTTCCGATCCTCCTGCGAAAGGGAAAACCGGAGCCTGCCTCGTAGGTATTCAGCTACTCAATAGCGCCACTACGATTCAGAAGCTTCTTACACTTTTGAGTAACTTCTCCTACAGACCAATCATCGCGACGGGGCTTTTGCCCGCATTTTCACCGCCATTTCGGCCATCTCGTCATACAGCCGCTCAGGGGCCTGGCGTTTCAGTTGCCAGGCCTGGCGCCCTGCTTCATGCGGCAGGATGAGAAACTCGCCTGCAGCGACCTGCTGATGGATATAGTCGGCAATGTCTGCCGCACTGATCGGCGAACCTTCGAGCAGCTTGCCCACCTGCGCCTTCATCGCCGGGTTCGGGCCGCGGAACGAGTCCAGCAGGTTGGTCTGGAAGAACGACGGGCACACCACGTGCACTGCCACCTCTACCTGACGCAACTCCACCAGCAGGCTTTCAGACAAGGCCAGCACACCGGCCTTGGCCACGTTGTAGTTGCTCATGCCCGGGCCCTGCATCAGTGCGGCCATCGAGGCGACGTTGATAATGCGCCCCTTGCTGCGCTCCAGCAGCGGCAGGAAGGCCTTGCAGCCCTTGACCACGCCCATCAGGTTGACCGCGATCTGCCAGTCCCAGTCTTCCAGTGACAGTTCGGCAAAGAAGCCGCCCGAAGCGACGCCCGCGTTGTTGACGATCACATCGACGCCACCGAACTTCTCTTCGCAGGCCTGGGCAAGGGCCGTCAGCTGGCTGTAGTCGCGCACGTCGCAGCGCTGGACGAAGCCGTCGCCACCGGCCTGGCGAGCCTGCTCCAGCGTTTCGCGCAGGCCGGTTTCGTTGACATCGGCCAATGCCAGGCGCCAGCCCTCACGCGCCCAGCGCAGGGCGATCTCGCGACCGAGGCCGGACCCGGCGCCGGTGATCATGATGCGTTTTTGCATGGTCGCAGGCCTTGTTCTGTCAGGTAGTCCGACGAGTGTAATCAAGGCGTCGCCGTCCGGGAGGATTCATCAGGGCAGTGAATGGGCGGGCATGATTGGGTAGAGGGCTGCACGGGAATGGAATCTTTACCAACCCGCACCGGTCCGAATTATCGAGAGGCCAGCAATCTCAGGCTCTTGCCCCCTAATCACGCAAGGACTTTGACATGACCACGATCCTTATCATCATCCTGATTCTGCTGCTGATCGGTGGCTTACCGGTCTTCCCCCACTCGCGCAGCTGGGGCTATGGCCCTTCCGGCATAATCGGCGTGGTGTTGGTGATTCTGTTGGTATTACTGTTGCTTGGGATGATATGACGCGCTGCGGATAGCCACTTCAAACAGTCACGTGAGGTGAATGGCAAGCGGGTCACACCACCCGGTTGCCATTCTACAGGTTCGCATCAAACACCATTGTCACGACGGCCTGATACTCGATACCAGGCAACATGTCCTGTTTCTGGGTGTGGCCGCGAGGGTATACATGGAAATGCAACTGCCCTTCGCTGCCGGTCACACCCTCTGGCGGGACTTCCAGGCTCATGGCGTTCTCAGCTCCGCCAAAGGACATGGCCTGCCGATAGAGCGAACGGCCATTGTAGGAAACCCCTGGTAAGGTCATGGCCAGGTACAGCGGTATGCCATGGCCCTTGGCCGACCGTAGATTGCACGTGCTATCCAGCCCGGTGCTGCACAGCGCCCAGACGTTGAATGGCCCACTGGCAGTCAGGCTGAAGCCCACGTCTTTTTCCAGTTTCTCTGCCACACCCCGCCCTCGGCTCCCATGCCCGTGCGCCTGCTGCGGCACCAGGACCACCTGCTCGGAACCCGGCTCAAAACGCACCTCAAGGTCATGCACCACCTCCAGTTCGACGTTGATCGCCACTGAATCGGCCGTGAGCCCAGCGACTGTTCGGCTCGAGCCCAGGCCTATATCCCTGTCGGGGCCTATCGAATAGACCACGCGCCCTCGGTACACGCCCGACTTCAAGCTCGCTGGCAAAGGCGTCTTCAGCTTGTAGCCCAGCGTAAGGTGACTCACATGGTAAGTGCTCGCATTCGCCGCGTTGAGGTTGGCCCAGCACCCGTTGCTGGCTGGCGACCACAGAAACAGGCGATGGGCCGCGCTCGCCAACGCAACCTGGCAACCACTCGAGTCCAGGCCCGTGCGCGCCGCAAGCGTCGGTGCCCCATCGTCCGAAGCTACCGCGCCGCCCAGGTGGGTAATGGCAAAGTCCATGCTGACTTGCTCGCCGGTCTTGTCACGGACCATCAGTAGCGCAGTTGGCTGGACAGGGGCCGAGAGGTAGAAGCCATCGGTGCCTTCGCCATCGACTGTTTTCGAGTATTCGACCCCCACATCCAGCAGATCCTGCAACGGATCGCCACAAAGCTGCGGCAACTGAGTACAGACAGGTGACGACCGGGGTGTCAGGTTTTCAAATTGCCGGGTCTCGCCGCGGTAACGCAGCTTGAGCGTAATGTCGGCCGCTTGCGCCCACGACGAACCCAACACGCCCGACAGCAGTACCAGCATTGCACACTTGCGAAACATGCCTCTACCTCTCACTCTGCCTTGAAGTTCATGGCTTTGCGCGCATCGCCTTCCACCAGTTCGAAGCGATATTCAAGCCCGGGCTTCTCGACGAATTCGCGCGTACGCCCGGGGCGAAGATGGTACTTGGCCGGAGGATCACACTCGTCCTGGACCAACACACAGGCCTCGACGTTGTCGAGCAGCACCGTTGCATTGCCCTCGTTGCGCACGGTCCATTTCCCACCGACGCGCTCGATCGAGGTCTGGTACCGCGTGGCAGCAGGCTTGGTAATCAAAATGGTGCCGTAGCCGGCCAGAAACTGCACACCGGCACTGAGTTCTTTGCGGTAAGCGTCAAGCTCCGTTTTATCCAGTGCGAAGCTGTCATCCTGTTCCGGCACCACCGGGACGAAGCGCAGCCGGTAGTAACGCTCCTGGTTCCGTTCACCGCGATACAGCAACCGCACGGCCTGCATGCCGCGTGCCGGGATGATCATCCGCGCCGGGCTGGCAACAACGCTGCGCTGGTCGAAGGGCAGCTCCTCGATGTCCACCTCACGGGGTTCTGCCTGGCCGTCGTAGACCAACTCCACCACGCTGACTTTGACGAAGGCGGTACTGTCCCCCCGGTTGTAGACGCGTTTGGCATAGGTGCCCTTGCCAGGCTCGAGGTAGTCGTAGAGCGTGCCAACATCCAACTGTGGCCCGGCCTGGGCAAACCACGGCAACATCAGCGCAACGAACAACAAGGGTGACAAGTGAAATGTGAACCTGTGCATCTTCAACCTCTGTTTACTCAACATCCAATCCATCGACCCGGGAATCGGGCCCTCTACAGCTTCATGCCGAAAGCCGGCTCAGCCCACACTGGGCACACACCGCTGATCACCCACGATCAGCAGGTCATCCTCGCGATCAAAGTTGTCCGGCGTTAATGTCAGAAGGCAGTTGCCTGCCGTGCCATGGCGAATTTCCAGGGTGGGCCGTGACTCACTCATTTCCACGTTGAAATAGCCATCCGCCTCGACAACCGTGCGCCCGGCGTCATTGACCACATGCGCGCCGTGCAGTGGCTGGCCTTGCCCGTCGAGCAGCCGGCCAAACACAGTCACCGTTCGCATGACTTTCACTGCGTGGTACCCCACCCCACCGCGGTTGAGGTGATAGTCCACAGCGAGGGGTTGGATCTGTGCTGGCGGCACGTCCTTCGTGTCGAAGTCGAAACGCACATGGCCAGATTTGAACGCCGTCACCGGCACGATATTGCGCCCGGGGTGCAGCACTGCACTCATGCCCTGGCCATCGTTGGCGCGCAGCTTCACACCGTGCAGATCGCTTTCGACATCGATGATCAAGCCGGCTTCGAGCGGCAGGTTGCTGCCCCCCATGGCCAGCTTCCCGGCGCCCAGCGCCAGGGTGCTTTCCAGGTTGAGGCCACCGCTGAGGTTATTGTTGAAAGAGGAACTCTGGGCATAGGCATCGCCCTGCAGCGCCTGGCTATGGAACCGCCCATTGGCCGCCAGGCTGGTGCCATAGCCGTCGAGCGTCGCGCTGCCCCCCAGGCTGTGCACGGGGCCCAGGTCGACGTTCTGCCGATACCACAGCGAAGCGTAGGGGTCATTACCCCCCTCACGCGAGGCGCGGCTACCCACATCGACCCCAAGCTGCCTGCCATCGCGCTCAAGCTTCATGCTTACAGCAACGTTGACGCCGCGGCTGCGGACACCGGCGCTGCTGCGCGTTCCAGGCCTGTCGAAAAGTGACAGGCGAACACTGCTCTGATGCCCCCGCAGTTTCCCGTAGAACGCCCAGCTCAGGTCGGCACCCAGGCCGCTTGCCGAGCCCGCACTGTGTTCCAGGCGCAGCGTCGCTGAACTGCGCGAGGTTACCCGCTGGTTGATCGAAAAGGCGGTGCGGCTGCGCACTTGACGCTGTGACGTATCGTCGCGACCGTTACTGCCAGGCTCCAGCCAGGTCTGGTTGTGGCTCAGCAACAACGAGCCCCAAGGGTGGGTATAGGTCAACTGCAGATCGCCGCCGTTGCCCAGGCCCTGGGTCTGATTGAGGCTGGCGTAAAGCTTGAACCGTTCATGCACGTCCCAGTCCAGCGAGGTACCCAACTGCAGGTCAGCATCGACCTGTTGCACTGACAACCCCAGCACCGCAGAAGGATGCATCAGGTAGTTGGAAAGGGCACCGAACACCGGGCTCTGTTCACGATTGCCATCCGAGTTGCTCAGCAGCTCGACCTGCTGGCCCAGGTACAGGTTGTAGCGCCAGCGGTTATCCATGTTCTGCCACCGGCTGGGCTTGTAGATGGACACTTCGCTGCGCGAGGTCTCCAGGCCGTCTTCGAGCAAACGCAGTTCCACATCGTAGATGCCGCCGGGCAATACCCGCGTGTCGATCGCCTGCAAACCCGGCTGTACCGGCTGACTGTTGATCAGCGAGCCATTGCGGTAGATCTCCACGATACCGGGGCGGTTCGGCGTGACATAGACGGGGACAGCGCTGGCCTGGCCATTGTCGACCAGCAGGCTGTCACTGCTGCCCAGCATCAAGCCAAGCGTGCTATCAGGGCGGCGCCCGAGTAGCGCAGGCTGGCGCACCAGGCCTTGTGAGTCAGTGGAGAAGTAACCCAGCCGAAAGAAATGCGCTTCATGCAGGCTCTGCGCGTAAAGCTGGTTCATGCGGTAACGCATATCGCCTTGCTCAGCTGGGGTGCGTTCCACGCGTGCATCGGCAAGCGTCGTCCAGTTATGCAGGTTGCCCTGACCGAGCAGGCCGATTCTGCCCGTGGTCTGATTGCCATCATTGACCAGGTTGAGCTGGTTACGCAGCAGCAACCCCGCGTCGCTCTGCTCCGGAAGGTGGTGGAAGAGCGCGTCCTGCTCCCGCTTCTCGGCATTGGATGTAAGCAGTGACAACTGGGAATTGGCCAGGCTGTAATGGATAGCCTGCAACCCGTCCGGGCAGTTTTGCAGGCAGTCGCCCAGCATGCGCCCGCCCTCCAGGCGCTGTTGCCATAACTGCCTGAGTGTGGCCGGCTCTGCGCTCTGCTCAGTGTCGGTAAACGCCAGCAACTGCACACGGTTATCACGGCTCAGCACCACCATGGCATCGCCGAGGTAGCGCTGATCCAGTTCCACTCGCACGGCAAGTGGCACATCGAAAAAGTGCGCCTCGAAGTCTTCAGGCAAACGCCCGAATGTATTCAGGTCAATGGCACTGGACGCGCGCTCGGCCAACACTTCGAGGGGCAAAAGGCAGGCAGCACCCAGCAGCCAGACAGCGAGTGCACGGCCGGGTGCAGCAAACTGGAACATGATTCAATCCACTTCAACACCTGCCCCTACACTGGTAAATATCCAGTAAGCTGAGGCAGGCGGCACTGCTTCAATCAAAGGCTGGTGGAGGAAGTCTCAAACAACACGCTCACTGTCCCGGCATACTCACCCTTTACATAACCTTTCTCAGGCTTTATGGCGTTAAACGTAATGGGAAGATCGTTGCCGACTTTAGCATCTTCCGCGCTCATGACCTCCGTGGGCGTCAACGCCAACTTTTTACCCCCAACAGAGATGACAAGATCAATCCTCTGGTCGGTTTGTGGGTCTTGCAGCGCCGCTGTGTTCAGCAGGTGGGCCTGAATAGCGCCGACATCACTCTGTGCCGTGAACTTTTCATTGACCGCCTTGAAGTCTTCGCGCTCCGGTTCATATTCAAGGGTCACGCCTTTCTCCAGCCAGTCCCCTACGGGGGCCACTGAAAAATCATTCCCGGGAATGATCGCCGTCACTGAAATATTCTGGCTGATCGGCTCAGGGGCGGACGCGACAGCGGCACCGGCAAACAATGCAAGGAACGGGACAGCCAATACATAGGGTTTCACATCAAACTTCCTTTAACGGTTGCACATAAAATAGCGGGCACCCGGGGGCACCCGAATGAAATTGCGGTTCAGGGCGCCCCTGTTTCAAACATCAAGGTGGCTTGCGTGACGTAGGTGCCGGGCATGCGAGTCGACGACGCTTCCGCCATCGGATAGAACCTGAATTGAATGTTTTTTCCCTGAGCGGCTTCAGCAGCACTGACGATTTCAACCGGTGCTGTGCCCATTTTTTTGCGATTCAACATGATGTGGTATCGACGGGGCGCTTCTGCACCGCCTACCCGGGTGAACCGATAATCCGAACGGTCTGTTTTCGCGTAAATTGGGCCGTAGGTACTTTTTACAAACACCTCTTTTTCAATTTGCTTGAAGACGCCCCGGTCCGGGTCATATTCAGCCTGAAGTACGCCCTCCCACCAACTGTCAACCGAGCTCACCTGAAACTCTGGTACCGACACGACAGCCTGGACACTGATATCCTGCGGTATTTCCTTCGCCCCGGCAGCGCCCGCCACGCCAAGGAGAGCGAAGGTGATCAAACAGCGTAACTTCATTGAACATTCCCCAAATGTGCCGGCATCTATAGAGCCCTTACGACATGAGGAAACTTTATGGGCAGAGCCTCACTCTGTATGTAGGTTGTTTCTGACGGCATAAAATAAAAACGCCCCGACAGGCGGGGCGTTTTTCAGTGCAGGGGATTGACGTTAGTGCGAGACCGCCCCGCTGGCACCCAGGCCAGTCTGCGAACGCACGAACTGCGGGAAGAACAGCGCGCGCTCATCCTCAGCCGCCTTGGACTTGTCGGTGACCGAGAAGAACCAGATGCTGACGAAGGCAATGGCCATCGAGAACAGCGCCGGGTACTCGTACGGGTAGATGGCCTTCTCGTGGCCGAGAATCTGTACCCAGATGGTCGGGCCAAGGATCATCAGCGTCACCGCACTCACCAGGCCCAGCCAGCCGCCGATCATGGCACCGCGGGTGGTCAGCTTCTTCCAGTACATCGAAAGCAGCAGCACCGGGAAGTTGCAGCTGGCCGCAATGGAGAACGCCAGGCCGACCATGAAGGCGATGTTCTGCTTCTCGAACAGAATCCCCAGGCCGATCGCCAGCACACCCAGGGCAACAGTGGTGATCTTCGATACGCGGATCTCGTCCTTGTCGTTGGCTTTGCCCTTGCGCCAGACGCTGGCGTACAGGTCGTGGGACACCGCCGAGGCACCGGCCAGGGTCAGGCCAGCCACCACCGCCAGGATGGTGGCAAAGGCCACCGCCGAGATGAAGCCGAGGAACACACTGCCACCCACCGCATTGGCCAGGTGCACCGCAGCCATGTTGTTGCCACCCAGCAGAGCGCCTGCGGCGTCCTTGAATTCCGGGTTGGTGCTGACCAGCAGGATTGCGCCAAAGCCAATGATGAAGGTGAGGATGTAGAAGTAGCCGATGAAGCCGGTGGCATACAGCACGCTCTTGCGCGCTTCCTTGGCGTCACTGACGGTGAAGAAGCGCATCAGGATGTGCGGCAGGCCGGCAGTACCGAACATCAGTGCCAGGCCCAGGGAGAATGCCGAGATCGGGTCCTTGACCAGGCCGCCAGGGCTCATGATCGCCTCGCCCTTGGCGTGTACCTTGATGGCTTCGGAGAACAGCGTGTTGAAGTCAAAGCCCACGTGCTTCATGACCATCAGCGCCATGAAACTGGCACCGGACAGCAGCAGTACAGCCTTGATGATCTGTACCCAGGTGGTGGCCAGCATGCCGCCGAACAGCACGTACAGGCACATCAGGATACCCACCAGGATCACCGCCACATGGTAGTCCAGACCGAACAGCAGCTCGATCAGCTTGCCGGCGCCGACCATCTGCGCGATCAGGTAGAACGCCACCACCACCAGCGAACCGGAGGCCGACAGGGTGCGAATTTCCTTTTGCCCGAGGCGGTACGAGGCCACGTCGGCAAAAGTGTACTTGCCCAGGTTGCGCAGGCGTTCGGCGATCAGGAAAAGAATGATCGGCCAGCCAACCAGGAAGCCGATCGAGTAGATCAGGCCGTCATAACCCGAGGTGAACACCAGCGCGGAAATACCCAGGAACGAGGCGGCCGACATGTAGTCGCCAGCAATCGCCAGGCCGTTCTGGAAGCCGGTGATCTTGCCGCCGGCAGCGTAGTAGTCCGATGCCGACTTGTTGCGTTTGGAGGCCCAGTAGGTGATGCCGAGGGTGAAGGCGACGAAGGCCACGAACATGGCGATGGCGGAAACGTTCAGCGGTTGTTTCTGCACCTCGCCGGTCAGGGCATCGGCGGCCCACACGGCGGGTGCGAAGGCTCCGCAGGCCAATACGGCCAGGGCTTTGACTTGGCGAATCATTGTTGCGCCTCCTTCAGGATTTCCTTGTTCAGCTCATCGAATTCGCCGTTGGCGCGGCGCACGTAGATGGCGGTCAGGACGAATGCCGAAACGATCAGGCCGACGCCCAGGGGAATGCCCCAGGTAATCGATGACTCAGGGCTGAGCTTGGCGCCCAGCACATGAGGACCGTAGGCGATCAGGAGGATGAAGGCGCAGTACAGGCCGAGCATGATCGCCGAGAGAATCCAGGCGAACCGTTCGCGTTTGGTGACCAGCTCCTTGAAACGGGGGCTGTTTTGTATCGAGAGGTAAATGCTGTCGTTCATTGTTTTTGTCCTAGCAGCACAGATACGGGATGGAACCCACACCCTTACTTTATGCTGCCGATGAACGCCAACCAGACGACCTTAGTCTTAGATGCAACGGTGTTTTACCGATTGCGTAACAAAGTGATGAGCCGTTCGCGGGTGTACCCGCTCCTGTAGGAGCGGGTACACCCGCGAAGAAACCCTATTGGCCCTGGAAGGTGATTACTTGCCAGTCCACTCCTTCACACGATCAGGGTGCTTGGCAACCCAGTCCTTGGCGGCCGCTTCAGGCTTGGCCCCTTCCTGGATCGCCAGCATCACCTCGCCAATCTCGTCCTTGGACTGCCAGTTGAACTTCTTCAGGAACTCCGCCACTTCCGGTGCCTTGGTGGCCAGTTCCTTGCTGCCGATGCTGTTCACGGTTTCTGCCGCGCCATAGACGCCTTTCGGGTCTTCGAGGAACTTCAGCTTCCACTTGGCGAACATCCAGTGCGGAACCCAACCGGTCACCGCAATCGACTGCTGCTTGGCATAGGCGCGGCCCAGTTCCGCCGTCATCGCCGCACCCGAGCTGGCCTGCAACTTGTAACTGGTCAGGCCATAGTCCTTGATCGCCTGGTCGGTCTTGAGCATCACACCGGAGCCTGCGTCGATGCCGACAATCCTGTCCTTGAAGCTGTTATCGGTCTTGAGGTCGGCAATGCTCACTGCCTTGACGTACTCGGGGACGATCAGGCCGATCTTGGCATCCTTGAAGTTCGGGCCGTAGTCGACCACGTTGTCCTTGTTCTTGGCCCAGTACTCACCATGGGTCACCGGCAACCAGGCCGACAACATGGCATCGAGCTTGCCAGTTGCCACACCCTGCCACATGATCCCCGTGGCCACGGCCTGCAACTTCACGTCATAGCCGAGTTTTTGCTTGATTACTTCGGCGGCCACGTTGGTGGTCGCCACGCTGTCGGCCCAACCATCCACGTAACCAATGCTTACTTCTTTGGCCATAGCCTGTGCAGCGCTCATGGCCATTACCAGGGCGGTGCCCACACCCAGGAAACGTCGCATTTTCTTCAAAGTTGCCATCAAAGCATCCCCTCGTCAGGTCTTGGAGATTGCATCATCTTCCTGCAACACAAGTCGACCTGATCCAGCTGCGACCTGCACCCGCCCCATATGCGACAGCACTATGCCATTAGCGCCATCGGCCTACCTCGGCCTGCGCGATCCTTGCATGCCAAAGGTTTGGCGCCGGGCTACTATCTAACCTTTTGTGCCAGACGATGGACCGCCACATGCCCAGTTGTAGCCGCTTGTCATTGCCGTTGTACCTGCTTGCCTGCCTGCTGGCCCTGCTCGGGCTGGGGGGGCTCTGGTACGGGCTGGGCAAGCCTGTGCACCTGCCCGATGCGGCCAGCCCTGCGCACAAGCTGCAATGCGCTTCGTACACGCCGTTCGACAAAGACCAGTCGCCTTACGACCAGCCGTTTCGCCTGCGCCCAGCGCGGATGGACGCCGACCTGGCGTTACTGGCCGAGCGGTTCCAGTGCATCCGTACCTACTCCATGAGCGGTCTTGAGGCAATCCCCGCGCTGGCGCGCAAGCATGGGCTGAAGGTAATGCTGGGCGCCTGGGTGAACGCTCACCCGGCCGACACCGAGAAGGAAATCAGCTTGCTGATCGCTGCTGCCAACGCCAACCCGGACGTGGTCAGCGCGGTGATCGTCGGCAATGAGACACTGTTGCGCAAGGAGGTGACCGGTGCCCACCTGGCCAAATTGATCGCGCGGGTGAAGCGCCAGGTCAAGGTGCCCGTAACCTACGCCGATGTCTGGGAGTTCTGGCTGCAGCACCCGCAGGTGGCCCCGGCCGTGGATTTCCTGACCATCCATCTGCTGCCCTACTGGGAGGACGACCCGCGTGGCATCGACGATGCCTTGGCCCACGTTGCCGATGTGCGCCGGGTGTTCGGCACACGCTTCGCGCCCAAGGACATACTGATTGGCGAAACCGGCTGGCCCAGCGAAGGCCGCCAACGCGAAACGGCGGTGCCCAGCCGGGTCAATGAGGCGCGCTTCATCCGTGGCTTCGTGGCCATGGCCGAGCGCAATGGCTGGCACTACAACCTGATCGAAGCCTTCGATCAGCCCTGGAAACGCGCCAATGAGGGCGCAGTGGGTGGCTACTGGGGGCTGTACGACGCGGACCGGCAGGACAAGGGCGTGCTTGAAGGGCCCGTGAGCAACCTGCATGACTGGCCGCAGTGGTTGCTGGCCAGCACCGTGCTGATGGTGATCATGCTGGTGCTGGCCGGGCGCCCCGCTACCCCGATGGCCGCCTTGCTGCTGCCACTGCTGGCAGCGTTTGGCGCCGCTTGCCTGGGCCTGTGGGGCGAGTTGATGCGTACCCATGCGCGCTTTGCCGGGGAATGGTTGTGGGCACTGATGCTGGCCGGGCTGAACCTGCTGGTACTGGCCCACGCGCTGTTGGCGCTGGCGCGGCGGGCAGGCTGGCGTGAGCGCTTGTTCGCCTGGCTGCAGGTGCGAGCCGGCTGGCTGTTGCTGGCGGCGGGCTTTGCTGCGGCGGTAAGCATGCTGGCAATGGTGTTCGACCCGCGATACCGCAGCTTCCCCAGCGCGGCGCTGGCGTTGCCGGCGCTGGTGTATGCGCTGTGGCCGGTGCGGGCGCGGCGGGCGGAGGTAGCGTTGCTGGCGTTCATCGTCGGCGCCGGGGTGGCGCCGCAGTTGTTCGTGGAAGGTCTGGAGAACCAGCAGGCCTGGGGCTGGGCGGTGGTCAGTGTGCTGATGACAGCGGCGTTGTGGCGAAGCTTGCGGATGCGACAGGCTTGATACTGCATATCCCTCGAGCCCGGCGCGTACCTTGTGTGAGCAAGACAGTTGCTCCTACAAGGTACGCGCAGCTGCTTACATTGGGGGTTGCCTGACCAGGCGCAACCCCGCCAGTACCAGCGCAAACACCGCAATGCTGGCGGTGTACAGCACCAGCGCCGGCACCGCGAACACCAGTGCCAACACTGCCAGCCACCAGCCGGCACGCGCGGAAACGAACTGGGCCAGAAGCGCCAGGCCCAATCCGCCCCAGGCCATGATTTGATGGTGAATGCCCAACCCCAGCAGCGAACGCACCTCGCACTGCCAGTACGCCGTCGGCACTGCGCACAGCCCTACCCACTGGCCATCCTCCATCAGGCCGTAACGCACACCATAGCTGGCCGCGAGCCAAAGCCCCAGAAACAGCACCAGCAGCACCGTCGGCAGCGAACGAGACATCCTGTTCTCCAATAGCGGTAATCGAAAGCATCCATGATCGCTTATGCCCGTTTCTAAGGCAAAATCACACCCCGGCGGCTATGTTGCAGATAGCAAGTACGCCAAAGGCCACCGCAGCGGGCAACTTTGCCCGCCTGGCTGTGGTCCTAGCCTGCACACTGCTCGACCTTGCGTTCTTTTGGGGGATTACATGCTTCGATCTTTGCGCCTCGCTGCCCTGCTCGGCAGCTTGCTCATGGCTGTGGCCGCTTCAGCGCGGGACATCGACGCTGCCAGCTATGGCTACCCTCTTACCAACCCGTTCGAGGCCACCATCGCCACCACGCCGCCGGACAAGCGCCCTGAGCTGCCCAGCGACGATGACATCAATCAGTCCGACTACAGCCTGAACTTGCGCCCGGAACGTGAGTTCACGTTGCCCGACAACTTCTGGGCAGTGAAGAAGCTCAAGTACCGCCTGGCCCGCCAGGATCGCGAAGCGCCGCTGATCTTCATCATCGCCGGCACCGGTGCGCCCTACAGCAGCAGCATCAATGAATACCTGAAAAAGCTGTTCTACCAGGCCGGCTTCCACGTGGTGCAACTGTCATCGCCCACCAGCTATGACTTCATGAGTGCAGCCTCGCGCTTTGCTACCCCCGGCATCAGCCAGGAAGACGCCGAAGACATGTACCGGGTCATGCAGGCCGTGCGCGCCCAGCATCCACGCCTGCCAGTCAGTGATTTCTACCTCACCGGTTACAGCCTGGGTGCGCTCGACGCCGCCTTCGTCAGCCACCTGGACGAAACCCGCCGCAGCTTCAACTTCAAACGTGTGCTGCTGCTCAACCCACCGGTCAACCTCTACACCTCGATCAACAACCTCGACAAGCTGGTGCAAACCCAGGTCAAGGGCATCGACCGCAGCACCACGTTCTACGAGCTGATGCTGGAAAAGCTCACCCGCTACTTCCAGGACAAGGGCTACATCGACCTGAACGACGCCCTGCTGTACGACTTCCAGCAGTCGCGCCAGCACCTGTCCAACGAACAGATGGCCATGCTGATCGGCACTTCGTTCCGTTTCTCGGCAGCCGACATCGCCTTCACGTCCGACCTGATCAACCGCCGTGGCCTGATCATTCCGCCGAAGTTCCCGATCACCGAAGGCAGCAGCCTGACACCGTTCTTCAAGCGCGCCCTGCAGTGCGACTTCGACTGCTACATGACCGAGCAGGTGATTCCGATGTGGCGCGCCCGCACCGACGGCAACAGCATCCTGCAGTTGGTCAACCAGGTCAGCCTGTATGCCCTGGAAGACTACCTGCGCAGCAGTGACAAGATCGCTGTGATGCACAACGCCGACGACGTCATTCTCGGCCCGGGCGACATTGGCTTTTTGCGCAAGGTGTTCGGCGAACGGCTGACCCTCTACCCCCATGGCGGCCATTGCGGCAACCTCAACTACCGCGTCAACAGTGACGCCATGCTGGAGTTCTTCCGTGGTTAACAAACTCCTCTTCGCCACTGCCCTGCTTGCCGCTGGCCACACCCTGGCCGCCGAAACCGCACCCCGAGCCAGCGTGGTCGAGGCCGACCCGCAGGTGATCGGTACCGCGCCACTGGTGCCCGAAGCCGATGGTTTCCTCGACCCGCTGCGTGAGCTGAAATTCAACCCGGGGCTGGACCAGCGCGAGTTCGAGCGCTCAACCCTGCAGGCGCTGAACGTGTACGACCCGCTGGAGTCGATCAACCGGCGCATCTACCACTTCAACTACCGATTGGACCAATGGGTGCTGCTGCCGCTGGTGAATGGCTATCAGTATGTAACCCCAAAGTTCGTGCGCACGGGGGTGAGCAACTTCTTCAACAACCTTGGCGATGTGCCGAACCTGTTCAACAGCGTGTTGCAGCTCAAAGCCAAGCGCTCGGCAGAAATCACTGCGCGACTGATGTTCAACACGATTATCGGCGTGGGTGGGCTGTGGGACCCGGCGACCAGCATGGGCCTGCCGCGCCAGAGCGAGGACTTTGGTCAGACCCTGGGCTTCTATGGCGTGCCGGATGGGCCGTACCTGATGCTGCCGGTGCTAGGCCCATCGAACCTGCGCGATACCACCGGGCTGGTGGTGGACTATGCGGGAGAGCAGGCGGTCAACTACCTGAACGTGGCCGAAGCCAGCACCGATCACCCGGAAATCTTCGCCCTGCGTGTGGTGGACAAGCGCTACACCACCAACTTCCGTTACGGCCAGCTGAATTCGCCGTTCGAGTATGAAAAGGTGCGGTATGTGTATACCCAGGCGCGCAAGTTGCAGATAGCCGAATAAGCCTGCCGCGGCCCTTTCGCGCCTTCACAGGTATTGCACAACCCCTTGTAGGAGCGGGTTCACCCGCGAAAGGGCCCGCACAGGCACCATCAAATCCCCAGGAATTCGCAAAGCTCGCGCTTCTTGGCAAGGGCATCGCGCCGCCCCAGCTCGATCAGTTCACTGCAATAGCTGGCCTCGAACAGCAAATAGCTCAACACCCCCGCCCCGCTGGTGCGCGTCGCCCCCGGCCCCCGCAAAAACAGGCGTAACGCCGCCGGCAACTCGCGGCGGTGCCGAGCGGCAATCTCATCCAGCGGCTGGCTGGGCGCCACCACCAGCACGTCGATCGGTGCCAGCCCCAGGCGCCGGGCATCCAGGTGCGGCGGCAACAGCCCGCTCAAGTGGTTGAGGCGCTGCAGCAGTTCGATATCGCCTTCCAGGCTGTCAATGAACGTACTGTTGAGCAGGTGCCCGCCGATCTGCGCCAGGCTCGGCTGCTGCCCGCTGAACACGCGCTGGGGCGGCACCGGTGGCGCTGGCCGCTGCGGGTTTCCGCTGACCCCGACCACCAGCACCCGGCTGGCGCCCAGGTGCAAGGCCGGGCTGATCGGCGCCGACTGGCGCACTGCACCGTCGCCGTAATACTCGCCGCCCAGTTGCACCGGGGCGAACAACAGCGGGATCGCCGCACTGGCCAGCAGGTGGTCGATGGTCAACGGTGCGGGTACGCCGATACGCCGGTGGCGCAGCCATGCCTCGATGGTGCCACGGCCCTGGTAGAAGGTCACCGCCTGGCCAGACTCGTAGCCAAAGGCGGTTACTGCCACGGCGCGCAATTGCTCGGCGGCCAAGGCATGGCCAATGCCATCCAGGTTCAGGTGCGTTTGCAGCAGGCTGCGCAAAGGGCTGCTGTCGAGCAACGCCACGGGGGCCTGGCCGCCCAGCCCCAGCAGGCTGTGGCCGACGAAGCGGCTAGCCTGGCGCACGACCCCGGGCCAGTCGCTGCGGATGACCAGATGGCTGCGGAAGTTCTGCCAGAAGGCAGTGAGCCGTTGCACGGCCTCATTGAAGTGCACGGCACCACTGGCCAGGGTGACGGCGTTGATGGCCCCGGCGGAGGTGCCGACAATGACCGGGAACGGGTTGTGCGCGCCGGCGGGCAGCAACTCGGCGATGCCCGCCAGCACGCCGACCTGGTAGGCAGCGCGGGCGCCGCCGCCAGAAAGGATGAGACCGGTTACCGGGGGTGGAGCCATGGAGTCCTTCCTGGGGTCAAGGTGCTTTCATGCCCGGCCTCTTCGCGGGTGGCCCCGCTCCCACAGGGCCCCGCAATATGCAGAACCTGTGGTAATCCTGCAGGAGCGGGTTTACCCGCGAAGAGGCCAGGCCTGCTTACAAGGTTCAGCGCTTTTTCTTGTCATACAGCCGCGGCGCCCCTTCGGGCCGCGACTTGAACCGCCGGTGCGCCCACAGGTATTGCTCGGGGCACTCGCGCAACACACGTTCAACCCACTGGTTGATGCGCAGGCAGTCGGCTTCCTCGCTCTCGCCGGGGAAGTCCGCCAGCGGCGGGTGGATGACCAGACGATAGCCGCTGCCATCCTCCAGGCGCTTCTGGGTGAACGGAATCACCTGCGCCTTGCCCAGCCGGGCAAACTTGGTGGTAGCGGTGACCGTCGCTGCGGGGATGCCAAACAACGGTACGAAGAGGCTCTGTTTGGCGCCGTAGTCCTGGTCCGGTGCGTACCAGATCGCCCGGCCCGAACGCAGCAGTTTGAGCATGCCACGCACGTCCTCGCGCTCCACCGCCAGCGAATCAAGGTTGTGACGCTCGCGGCCGCTGCGCTGGATGAAGTCGAACAGTGCATTGCCGTGTTCGCGGTACATGCCGTCGATCGTATGCTGCTGGCCGAGCAGTGCGGCACCGATTTCCAGGGTAGTGAAGTGCACCGCCATGAGGATCGCGCCCTGCCCCGCCTGCTGGGCGGCCTGCAGGTGCTCAAGGCCCTCGATATGGGCCAGGCGCGCCAGCCTGGCCTTGGGCCACCACCAGCTCATGGCCATTTCGAAGAAGGCGATGCCGGTAGAGGCGAAGTTGGCCTTGAGCAAACGCTGCCGTTCGTCGATCGACAGCTCCGGGAAGCACAGCTCCAGGTTGCGCGCGGCGATGCGCCGACGTTCACCGGCAAAGCAATACATGACGGCGCCCAGCGCGGCACCGATCTTCAGCAGCACCCGGTACGGCAACTGAACCACCAGCCACAGCAGGCCCAGGCCCAGCCAAAGGCCCCAGAACTTGGGGTGAAGGTAATAGGGACGAAAACGCGGGCGTTCCATTGAAGCATCCGGAAAGACAAAGGCCGCGCATTCTACAACGGATCAGCGCATGTTGCGGGCAACCGGTGTTCTCGTTATAAGTCAGGGCACTTTTTTCGCAACAAGCCGTCTATGCAGACCATGAGCCCAAACCACACACCCGACACCGCCTCCGTGTTCCAGCTCAAGGGCAGCATGCTCGCCATTACGGTACTGGAACTGGCGCGCAATGACCTTGAAGCCCTCGACCGCCAATTGGCGGCCAAAGTCGCCCAGGCCCCGAACTTCTTCAGCAATACACCGCTGGTGCTGGCGCTGGACAAGCTGCCGGCCGACGAAGGGGCAATCGACCTGCCCGGCTTGATGCGGATCTGCCGACACCACGGCCTGCGTACCCTGGCCATCCGCGCCAACCGCATCGAGGACATCGCCGCCGCCATCGCCATCGACCTGCCGGTGCTGCCGCCCTCGGGGGCCCGCGAACGGCCGCTGGAGCCCGAGCCCGAGGTGGTCAAAAAGCCCGAGCCGGCCCCGGCGCCACCACCGCCCCCCGAACCCGAGGTGCGCCCGACCCGCATCATTACTTCGCCAGTACGCGGCGGCCAACAGATCTATGCTCAGGGCGGTGATCTGGTTGTGACGGGTTCGGTCAGCCCAGGTGCGGAACTTCTGGCCGATGGCAACATCCATGTGTACGGCGCCATGCGCGGCCGCGCCCTGGCCGGCATCAAAGGCAACACCAAGGCGCGTATCTTCTGCCAGCAGATGACCGCCGAAATGGTCTCGATCGCCGGCCAGTACAAAGTCTGCGAAGACCTGCGCCGGGATCCGCTGTGGGGGACCAGCGTGCAAGTCAGCCTGTCTGGTGACGTGTTGAACATCACCCGTCTTTAACGGATACTTGCCAGCATTTTTAGAGCAACTTTTTTACCGTTGCCTTTATTTAGCTATTTCAGTTTTTTGCAGGGACAAGTGTCCCGACTATTTTTAGGGGTGAAACACCTTGGCCAAGATTCTCGTGGTTACTTCCGGCAAGGGGGGTGTGGGCAAGACCACTACCAGCGCCGCCATTGGTACCGGCCTCGCACTGCGCGGCCACAAGACCGTCATTGTCGACTTCGACGTGGGCCTGCGTAACCTCGACCTGATCATGGGCTGCGAACGCCGCGTGGTGTACGACTTCGTCAACGTGGTCAACGGCGAAGCCAACCTGCAACAGGCCCTGATCAAGGACAAGCGCCTCGAGAACCTGTACGTGCTGGCCGCCAGCCAGACCCGTGACAAGGACGCGCTGACCCAGGAAGGCGTGGAAAAGGTACTGATGGACCTGAAGAAGGACTTCGAGTACGTCATCTGCGACTCGCCGGCCGGTATCGAAAAAGGTGCTCACCTGGCCATGTACTTCGCTGACGAAGCCATCGTGGTGACCAACCCGGAAGTTTCGTCGGTACGTGACTCCGACCGCATGCTGGGTATTCTGTCGAGCAAGTCGCGCCGCTCCGAAAACGGTGAAGAGCCGATCAAGGAGCATTTGCTGATCACCCGCTACCACCCGGAGCGCGTCGTCAAAGGCGAAATGCTGAGCGTGGCCGACGTGGAAGAAATCCTGTCGATCAAACTCAAGGGTGTGATCCCGGAATCGCAGGCCGTCCTCAAGGCGTCCAACCAAGGTATCCCGGTCATTCTCGATGACCAGAGCGATGCCGGCCAGGCCTACAGTGATGCGGTCGACCGCCTGCTGGGCAAAGAGAAGCCGATGCGCTTCATCGATGTACAGAAGAAGGGATTCTTCGAGCGCATTTTCGGGAGCAAATAAACCATGAACCTTTTTGACTTCTTTCGTGGCAGACAGAAACAGACCAGCGCGTCGGTAGCGAAAGAGCGTCTACAGATCATCGTGGCGCACGAGCGCGGCCAACGCAGCGAACCGGACTACCTGCCCGCGCTGCAGAAAGAACTGCTGGAAGTGATCCGCAAATATGTGAACATCGGCAACGATGATGTGCATATCGAGCTGGAAAACCAGGGCAGCTGCTCGATTCTGGAGCTGAACATCACCCTGCCGGATCGCTGATCCGCGTAGTCGACAATTTGGGGCTGCCTTGCAGCCCTTCGCGGGCAAGCCCGCTCCTACAGGGGAATGCATAGCCTTTGTAGGAGCGGGCTTGCCCGCGAAGGGCCGCAAAGCGGCCCCAGCGTTTACTGCTATTTTCGTGAGACCTGTAATGCCGCTGTCGAATGTCCAGATCCTCTTCGAAGACGCCGCCATCCTGGTGATCAACAAACCGACCCTGCTGCTGTCGGTACCTGGCCGTGCCGAGGACAACAAGGACTGCCTGATCACCCGCCTGCAGGAAAACGGCTACCCCGATGCGCTGATCGTGCACCGTCTGGACTGGGAAACCTCCGGCATCATCCTGCTGGCCCGCGATGCCGATAGCCACCGCGAGCTGTCGCGCCAGTTTCACGACCGTGAAACCGAAAAAGCCTACACCGCGCTGTGCTGGGGCCAGCCGGCGCTGGACAGCGGCAGCATCGACCTGCCACTGCGCTACGACCCACCGACCAAACCACGGCATGTGGTGGACCACGAGCAGGGCAAACACGCCCTGACCTTCTGGCGTATCGTCGAACGCTGCGGCGATCACTGTCGGGTGGAGCTGACGCCGATTACCGGGCGTTCGCACCAGCTGCGCGTGCATATGCTGTCGATCGGGCACCCGCTGCTGGGTGATCGGCTGTACGCCAACCCGCAAGCCCTGGCGGCCCATGAGCGGCTGTGCCTGCATGCCTCGATGCTGAGCTTTACCCACCCGGTGTCCGGGCAGCGGTTGAAGTTCGAGTGCCCGGCACCGTTCTGATTTCGCAGGGCCTGTACCGGCCTCTTCGCGGCTGAAGCCGCCCCCACAGGGACCGCGCTGCGCTCAGGGGCTGTGTAATACCTGTGGTAGCGGCGTTAGCCGCGAGATGCAGACACAAATTGTCGACATTCTGCGTTAAACTCGCGCCACTGCTGTCTGGAGTGAGCTATGCGCGACGCACTGAATACCGGCCTCATCGAATTTCTCAAGGCCTCCCCCACGCCCTTCCATGCCACCGCCAGCCTGGTCCAGCGCCTTGAGGCGGCCGGCTACAAGCGCCTGGACGAGCGCGACAGTTGGGACCCCGAGACTGGCGGCCGCTACTACGTCACCCGCAACGATTCTTCAATTATCGCCATCAAACTGGGCAAGCAGTCGCCGCTGCTCAATGGCATCCGTATGGTCGGCGCCCACACTGACAGCCCGTGCTTGCGGGTCAAGCCTCAGCCCGAGCTGCAGCGCCAGGGTTTCCTGCAACTGGGCGTGGAAGTGTATGGCGGCGCGTTGCTGGCACCCTGGTTCGACCGCGACCTGTCGCTGGCCGGCCGCGTCACCTACCGCCGTGACGGCAAGGTCGAAAGCCAGCTGATCGACTTCAAGCTGCCAATCGCGATCATCCCCAACCTGGCGATCCACCTGAACCGTACCGCCAACGAAGGCTGGGCGATCAACCCGCAGAACGAACTGCCCCCTATCCTCGCCCAAGTGGCCGGTGACGAACGCATCGACTTCCGCGCCCTGCTCACCGAGCAACTGGCCCGCGAGCACGAGCTGATCGCCGACGTGGTGCTGGACTACGAGCTGAGCTTCTATGACACGCAGGACGCCGCGCTGATCGGTCTGAATGGCGACTTCATCGCCGGCGCCCGCCTGGACAATCTGCTGTCGTGCTACGCCGGTTTGCAGGCCCTGCTGGCCGCCGACAGCGACGAGACCTGTGTGCTGGTGTGCAACGACCACGAAGAAGTCGGCAGTTGCTCGGCCTGTGGTGCCGATGGCCCGATGCTGGAGCAGACCCTGCAGCGCCTGCTACCCGATGGCGACACCTATGTGCGCACCCTCCAGCGCTCGCTGATGGTATCGGCCGACAACGCCCACGGCGTGCACCCCAACTACGCCGACAAGCATGACGGCAACCACGGGCCGAAGCTCAACGCCGGGCCCGTGATCAAAGTGAACAACAACCAGCGTTACGCCACCAACAGCGAGACTGCCGGGTTCTTCCGCCACTTGTGCATGGCCGAGGAAGTACCGGTGCAGAGCTTTGTGGTGCGCAGCGACATGGGCTGTGGCTCGACCATCGGGCCGATCACCGCCAGCCACCTGGGTGTGCGCACGGTAGATATCGGTTTGCCGACATTTGCCATGCACTCCATTCGCGAGCTGTGCGGCAGCCATGACCTGGCGCACCTGGTGAAGGTACTGACCGCGTTCTACCGTAGCCGCGAACTGCCCTGATGTAAGCAGGCCCGGCCTATTCGCGGCGGTTCGACGCGAACAGGCCGAGCCTGCTTACACATGCTCAAGGTCAATCACGCCTCGTTTGCCAAGCGCTATGCTTGTTACATGGCCCCACTGCAAAAGGATTGCTGTCCATGTCCCCGTTCCTGTCACTGTTCGTCCCGGTGTTCCTGTTCCTGATGCTGCTGACCATCGGCTTCAGCATGCGCGAACGCAACATCGGTGTACTGATGATGTGGGTCGGCACCTTGGGTATTTTCGGCCTCACCTGCTGGAAGATCCTCGAGAAACTGCCGACATAAACCTCTACACTCGGTCAATCGTTTGACCTGAGGTAGATTTGCCAGTGCCTGCCCTCCTGCGTTACCTGTTCCTGTTGCTCTTGCTGTTCATCGCCCCGGTACAAGCGGCGGGCTTGCCTGGCCTGCTGGGCGGCAGTGCGCCCGCGCAGCCTGAAGCCACCGAGCCGCTGGGCAAGTCGCTGGACGAGGTGATCAAGAACCTCGAAAACGACCAGCAACGGGCCAAGCTGCTGGCCGACCTGAAAAAACTGCGCGACGCCACCCGGCAATCGCAACCCAGCGTTGAACAGGGCGTGCTCGGCCTGATCGGCGGTGCCCTGCATGACTTTGAAAAACAGTTCAGCGGCGATGCCAGTCCATTCCACCGCTGGGCCGCAGAAATCGAACAAGCCCAGGCCGAACTGACCGAACTGGTGGTGCCCGTGCACCAGTGGCCGCCAATCCTGTTCGGTTTTGCTGCAGTGATTGTCGTGTGGAGTGTGCTGGCCTACGCCTTCAACTGGGTCGGCCATCGGGTACGCCTGCGCTTTGGCCTGAGCGAAGAACTGCCACAGCACCCGCGTACCTGGGACCTGGTGCGCTTTGCCTTGCGCAAGCTCGGCCCCTGGCTGGTAGCGCTGGTGTTCACGGTGTACCTGAGTTTCGTGCTGCCGCCATCGCTGGGCAAATCCCTGGCCATGGTGCTGGCCTACGCACTGGTGGTCGGTACCTGCTTTTCGGCCATTTGCGTCATCGCCTTTTCCTTGCTGGACGGCCCACACCGCCACCGCGCCCTGCACATCCTGCGGCGCCAGGCGTTTCGCCCGTTGTGGCTGATCGGCAGCTTCGCCGCGTTTGGCGAGGCGATGAGCGATCCACGCATGCTGGTTGCCCTCGGTACCCACCTGGCCCACGCCCTGGCTACCCTGGCCAATGTGATTGCCGCACTGTGCACCGGGCTGTTCATCCTGCGCTTTCGCAGGCCGATCGCCCACCTGATCCGCAACCAGCCACTGTCGCGGCGCCTGACCCGACGCACCCTCAGCGATACCATCGAGATCCTCGGCAGCTTCTGGTTCATTCCGGCGCTGATCCTGGTGGCCATTTCGCTGTTCGCCACCTTCGTCTCCGCTGGCGACACCAGCACCGCACTGCGGCAGTCGCTGATGTGCACGGTGCTGGTGGTGGTGTGCATGGTGCTCAACGGCCTGGTGCGCCGCCATGCCGCCAACCCCAAGCGGGCCAGCAAGCGCCAGGCGGTGTACACCGAGCGCCTGCGCAACTTCGGCTACCTGCTGGTGCACCTGTTCATCTGGCTGGTGTTCATCGAGTTGGGCCTGCGCGTGTGGGGCGTGTCGATGATCAGCTTCGCCGAGGGCGACGGCCATGACATCAGCCTGCGCCTGCTGGGCCTGGCCGGCACGCTGCTCGTGGCCTGGCTGGTGTGGATCCTTGCCGACACCGCCGTACACCATGCCCTGGTGCGCTCGCGCCGGGGGCTGGCCAACGCCCGTGCGCAAACCATGATGCCGTTGATCCGCAACGTGATGTTCGTGGTCATCTTCATCATCGCGGTCATCGTCGCCCTGGCCAACATGGGCATGAACGTCACCCCGCTGCTGGCCGGTGCCGGTGTGATCGGCCTGGCCATCGGTTTTGGCGCGCAGTCGCTGGTGGCCGACCTGATCACCGGCCTGTTCATCATCATCGAAGATTCGCTGGCCATCGACGACTACGTGGATGTCGGCGGCCACCTGGGCACGGTGGAAGGGTTGACCATTCGTACCGTGCGCCTGCGCGACATCGACGGCATTGTGCATACCATCCCGTTCAGCGAAATCAAGAGCATCAAGAACTACTCGCGGGAGTTCGGCTACGCGATCTTCCGCGTGGCAATCCCGCACAGCATGAACATCGACCAGGCGATCACGCTGGTTCGCGAAGTGGGGCAGAAGCTGCGCAATGACCCGCTGATGCGCCGCAATATCTGGTCGCCGCTGGAGCTACAGGGGGTGGAGAGCTTCGAGTCAGGGTCGGCGATCTTGCGGGCGCGGTTCAAGACCGCGCCGATCAAGCAGTGGGAGGTGTCGCGGGCGTTCAACCTGGCCTTGAAGCGGCAGCTGGATGAAGCCGGGCTGGACCTGGCGACGCCGCGGTTGTCGGTGCAGGTGGTGACAGCCGGTGGGGGTGGGATGACAGAGGCCGGCTCGTAGGAGCGGGTTTACCCGCCAAGAAGGCAACACCTCATCCCGCCTGGGCCCGAATGCGGATCGCATCATGCCGCCAATACTCGAGGTCACAGTCGATCAAGTGCCCATGCTGGTCGCTGTTGACCCGGGTAATGTGCAACCCCGGGCTGCCCGCCGACACTTTCAAAGCGCTTGCCGCCTCCACCGGCAACGCTGTCGGCAGGATCTCGAAGCACACCTGCCCGTACTCGATGCCATACACCCGCCCATAAATCTCGGTCAGTGACTGCGCCAGGTCGTGTTCGAGAATGCCTGGAAAGTACCGGGGGTTCAGGTAATGCTCGGCATACAGCACCGCCCGCCCGTCAATCCGCCGTAACCGGCAGACGCGCACCACGCTGGACAACGCCGGCAGCTGCAAGCGTGCACAGATGGCCGCCGAAGCCGGCTGCAGCCTCGCCGACAGCAGTTCGGTACTGGCCACCCGCCCCTGATCGCGCACCATGGCATGGAAATGGCTGCGCTCGATGAGGTCGTAGGTCAAGCGTTGCGGCGCAACGAACCAGCCTCGGCGCTCTTCGCGGTAAATCAAGCCTTGGGCCTCCAGCTGCACCAACGCCTCACGCAGGGTAATGCGCGTGGTGTCGAACACCTCGCTGAGCCGCCGCTCGGCCGGCAGCTTGCCGCCCGGCGCCAGCAGGCCATGCTCGATCTGCTCCTGCAGGGCATGGCAGATGGCTGTTACCGCACGCGGGGGCGTCGACTGCATCGAAAGGTTACCTATCTGGACTAGTCCAGCCCCATCACAGGGCAGGTTGAGAATAGTGCAAGCCTAGGCAGGGCTGATGAACATCCTGTGACAAAGCGTGGGCCAGGCACTGCCAGAAACGCGCCAAGCCAGCAGAACCGGGGCGATTACCTGGTCTACGCTGTAGCTTCAGGGCCCTTGCCGGCCCCCTCCCTACATCAAACTGTCACGCAAGCGGCCTACCTTGGCTCAAGGTTTGCTGACCTAGACCAAAGGTGCCAGTCAAAGGCTTGCAACGGCTTTACCCAGAACAACGATCGCAAAGGCACCCACCCAAAGGAGCTTCGGATGAAAAAGTTCTTCATGGCGTCACTGCTTGGTTCGGCCATCGCGTTGTGCACCACGGCCATGGCCGCCGGCACTGACCTCAAGGCCCTGGAAGACGCCGCCCGCAAGGAAGGCACTGTCAACAGCGTGGGCATGCCCGACGCCTGGGCCAACTGGAAAGGCACCTGGGAAGACCTGGCCAGCAAGTACGGCCTCAAACACAGCGACACCGACATGAGCTCGGCCCAGGAACTGGCCAAGTTCGAAGCCGAGAAGGACAACGCCAGCGCCGACATCGGTGACGTGGGTGCGGCCTTCGGCCCGATCGCGGTGACCAAGGGCGTCAGCCAGCCTTACAAGCCAAGCACCTGGGACCAGGTGCCGGAATGGGCCAAGGACAAGGACGGCCACTGGGCGCTGGCCTATACCGGCACCATCGCTTTCATCATCAACAAGGACCTGGTCAAGGAAGGCGACCGGCCGAAAACCTGGCATGACCTGGAAAAAGGCAAGTACAAGGTCGCTATTGGCGACGTCGGCACAGCAGCCCAGGCCGCCAACGGTGTGCTGGCTGCGGCCATCGCCTACAAAGGTGACGAGACCAACGTGGCGCCAGGCCTGCAACTGTTTACCAAGCTGGCGCAGCAGAAGCGCCTGTCGCTGGCCAACCCGACCATCCAGACGCTGGAGAAGGGCGAGGTGGAAGTTGGCGTGGTGTGGGACTTCAACGGCCTGAGCTACCGTGAACAGATCGACCCAAAACGTTTTGAAGTGCTGATTCCCTCGGACGGCTCGGTGATTTCCGGCTATACCACGGTCATCAACAAGTACGCCAAGCACCCCAACGCGGCCAAGCTGACCCGTGAATACATCTTCAGCGACGCCGGACAGATCAACCTGGCCAAGGGCCATGCACGGCCGATCCGGGCCGAGCACCTGAAGCTGCCGGCGGATGTGCAGGCCAAGCTGCTGCCCAACGACCAGTACGGTGCCGCCCAGCCGATCAAGAATGCCGAAGCCTGGGAAGCCACCTCGAAGAAACTGCCGCAGATGTGGCAGGAGCAGGTGATCATCGAGATGGAGTAAGGGGCTGGGCTTTGTAGCGACTGATCCGGCCCTTTCGCGGGTAAACCCGCTCCTACACAGGGATACGCGATACCTGTAGGAGCGGGTTTACCCGCGAAGGTGCCAACGCGGTTCATGACTGGAGAAAACATGCAACACAACGTCATCCTGGTCCTGCTTGACGGCCTCAACTACCAGGTCGCCCACCATGCGATGGGCCACCTGCACGCCTACGTCGAAGCAGATCGCGCCGCGCTGTACCGCGTGGAATGCGAGCTGCCCTCGCTGTCGCGGCCGCTGTACGAATGCATCCTCACCGGCGTGCCACCGATCGACAGCGGCATCGTGCACAACAACATCAACCGCCTGTCCAACCAACGCAGCGTGTTTCACTACGCCCGCGAGGCCAACCTGGGCACCGCAGCGGCCGCCTACCACTGGATGAGCGAGCTGTACAACCGCTCGCCCTTCGATCCGCAGCGCGACCGCCATACCCACGCGCCGAAGCTGCCGATCCAGCACGGGCTGTTCTACTGGGACGACCGCTACCCTGATTCGCACCTTCTGGCCGATGGCGAGTACCTGCGCCGCCGTCACGCCCCCAACTTCCTGCTGGTGCACCCGATGAGCGTTGACGACGTGGGTCACCGCCACGGCCTGGACAGCAGCCAGTATCGCAACGCTGCGCGCAGCGTTGACATTCTGCTGGCCGACTACCTGCCTGGCTGGCTCGAAGAGGGCTATCAGGTATTGGTCACCGCCGACCACGGCATGAACAACGACCGCTCGCACAACGGCCTGCTGGCTGAAGAACGTGAAGTGCCGCTGTTCGTCTTCGGCGACGCCTTCAGCCTGGACCCGGCCGCCAAGCCGCTGCAAACCGAACTGTGCGGCACCATCTGCGAGCTGCTGGGCGCCGCGCACGACAAGACGGTTTGCCGGGAGTTGCTGAAGTGAATGGCGGCATGCGTGGCCGCTACCTTGCCCTGCTCTGCCTGTTGCCGTTCGCCGTGTTTTTCGTCATTTTCCAGGTCGCCCCGCTGGCCTGGGTGGCGATCAACAGCCTGCAATCGGAGGCCGGCTGGGGCATCGACAACTTCAGCAAGGTGTTCGCCTCCAAGTTCTACCTGCAGGCGTTGCAACGCAGCCTGGAAATCAGCTTCTGGTCGAGCGTGTTCGGCATCGTCATCGCTACCCTCGGCGCCTACTCGCTGCGCCAGGTGGACTCGAAGCTGCGCGACTTCGTCAGCGCCTTCGCCAACATGACCAGCAACTTTGCCGGCGTACCGCTGGCCTTTGCCTTCATCATCCTGCTTGGCTTCAACGGCGCGCTGACGCTGCTGCTGAAGCAGGTCGGCCTGCTGGAAGACTTCAGTATCTATTCCAAAAGCGGGTTGATCCTGGTGTACACCTACTTCCAGATCCCGCTGGGCGTATTGCTGCTGTACCCCGCCTTCGACGCCCTGCGCGAAGACTGGCGCGAGTCAGCCGCGCTGCTGGGCGCCAACCACTGGCAGTACTGGCGACACATCGGCCTGCCGGTGCTGGCCCCGGCACTGCTGGGCACCTTCATCATCCTGCTGGCCAACGCCCTGGGCGCCTACGCCACCGTGTACGCACTGACCACCGGCAACTTCAACGTACTGCCGATCCGCATCGCCGGCCTGGTGGCAGGCGAAATCAGCCTCGATCCGAACCTGGCCAGCGCCCTGGCGATGGTGCTGGTGGGGCTGATGACGCTGGTCACGGTGGTGCATCAATGGCTGCTGAAAAGGAGCTACCATGCGCGCTGACATCCGCTCCGGCGGCTGGTACCACCGCCTCGTGGTCTACCTGCTGTTCCTGATCCTGCTGCTGCCCCTGGCCGGCACCCTGCTCTACTCGCTGGCCACCAGCTGGTCGGCGAGCCTGCTGCCCAGTGGCCTGACCCTGAAATGGTATGCGGCGCTGTGGAGCGAGCCGCGTTTCCTCGCCGCGTTCGGCCAGTCGCTGCTGGTGTGCGTAGGCGCACTGTTGCTATCGGTGGTGCTGATCTTGCCACTGCTGTTCGTGGTGCATTACCACTTCCCACGGCTCGACGCGCTGATGAACATCCTCATCCTGCTGCCATTCGCGGTCCCGCCGGTGGTGTCGTCGGTGGGGCTGCTGCAGCTGTATGGCAGCGGGCCGATGGCCATGGTCGGCACACCGTGGATCCTGATCGGCTGCTACTTCACCATCGCCCTGCCGTTCATGTACCGGGCCATCACCAACAACCTGCAGGCCATCAACCTGCGCGACCTGATGGACGCCGCGCAGCTGCTCGGCGCCAGCACCTGGCAGGCCGCACTGCTGGTGGTGCTGCCGAACCTGCGCCAGGGCCTGATGGTGGCAGTGCTGCTGTCGTTCTCGTTCCTGTTCGGCGAATTCGTGTTTGCCAACCTGCTGGTCGGCACCCGCTACGAGACCCTGCAGGTGTACCTGAACAACATGCGCAACAGCAGCGGCCACTTCAACAGCGCGCTGGTTATCTCCTACTTCGCCTTCGTGCTGGTACTGACCTGGGTCGCCAACCGCCTGAACAAGGACAAGACCTGACATGAGCTTCGTCAGTGTACAGAAACTGCAGAAAAGCTACGCCGGCAGCCCGGTGTTCGAGCGCATCGACTGCCACATCGAACGTGGCGAATTCGTCACGCTGCTCGGCCCGTCTGGCTGCGGCAAGTCCACCCTGCTGCGCTGCATTGCCGGGCTAACCTCGGTGGACAGCGGGCAGATACTGCTCGACGGCCAGGACATCGTGCCGCTAAGCCCGCAAAAGCGTGGCATCGGCATGGTGTTCCAGAGCTACGCGCTGTTCCCTAACATGACCGTGGAGCAGAATGTCGCCTTCGGCCTGCGCATGCAGAAGGTCAAGGCCGATGAAAGCCAGCTGCGGGTACGCGAGGTGCTGGAGCTGGTGGAGCTGGGCAAGTTCGCTGAGCGCTACCCGCACCAGCTTTCCGGTGGCCAGTGCCAGCGCGTGGCCCTGGCACGCTCACTGGTCACCCGCCCGCGCCTGCTGCTGCTCGACGAACCGTTGTCGGCGCTGGATGCACGTATCCGCAAGCACCTGCGCGAGCAGATTCGCGCCATCCAGCGCGAACTGGGGCTGACCACCATATTCGTCACTCACGATCAGGAGGAAGCGCTGACCATGTCCGACCGCATCTTCCTGATGAACCAGGGGCGCATCGTCCAGAGCGGCGATGCCGAAACCCTCTACACCGCCCCCGTGGACCTGTTTGCCGCCGGCTTCATCGGCAACTACAACCTGCTCGACGCCGACAGCGCCAGCCGCCTGCTGCAGCGCCCGGTGGCCAGCCGCCTGGCGATCCGCCCAGAGTCGATCACCCTAGGCGTGCACGGCGAGCTGGACGCCGAGGTGCGCAGCCACAGCCTGCTGGGCAACGTGATCCGCTACCGGGTGCGGGTGCGCGACGTGGAGCTGGTGGTCGATGTGCTCAACCGCTCGCCGGCCGACTTGCATGCGGACGGAAAACGGGTAAGCGTGTCGATCGACCCCACTGCGCTGCGGGAAGTGGCTTAAGGAGACTCAACACAATGGCACTGGCAATTTTCGATCTGGATGAAACCCTGATCCACGGCGACTGCGCATCACTGTGGAGCGAGCAGATGGCCCGGCTGGGCTGGGTCGACGGCAAGGATTTCCTGCGCCGCGACCATGAACTGATGGAAGCCTATGGCAGGGGCCACCTGCAGATGGAGGACTACATGGCCTTCAGCCTGGAGCCGATTGCCGGGCGTACCCTGGAAGAAGTCGAGCACCTGGTGGCACCGTGGGTCGAAGAAGTGATCGAGCCGATCATCTACGGTGACGCCTGCCGCTGCATTGCCGAGCACCGCAAGCGTGGGGATCGCATCCTGATCATTTCCGCTTCGGGAACGCACCTGGTCGGGCCGATTGCCGCGAGACTGGGCGTGGATGAATACCTGGCCATCGAGCTTGAGGCTGTGAACGGGGTGTACACCGGCAAGACCCACGGGGTGCTGACCTATCGTGAGGGCAAGATCACGCGGTTGCTGGAATGGCTGGATCAGGAGCAGGAGAACCTGGAGGGCGCGAGTTTCTATTCCGATTCGAGGAATGACTTGCCGTTGTTGTTGAGAGTGGATCACCCGCATGTGGTGAACCCGGATGCGGTGTTGCGCGAGCATGCCGAGATCAATGGGTGGCCGATTCTGAGCTGGAGCTGAAGGTTTTTATGGGCTGTGCCGGCCCCTTCGCGGGT
>NZ_JBYSYE010000007.1:162870-187147 GCF_058782925.1 Pseudomonas sp. FW305-E2
AAACCCGCGATGGGGCCAGGCCTGCTTACACCAGGCTGGGGTCGATCACCATCACCAGCTTGCCCGACACCTGGTTGGTCTCCAGCTCGGCATACGCCGCCTGGGCAAACTCCACCGGGTAGGTATCGACCAGCTGCGGCGACAACCGCCCCTCGGCGAACAGCGGCCATACTTGCTGCTGCAGTTCGCGCAGCAACTCGGCCTTGAAGCCGTCATCACGGTTGCGCAGGGTGGAACCGGTAATTTCCAGGCGCTTGCCCAGCACCTGGGCCAGGTCCAGCTCGAACTTGCGTCCGCCCATCAGGCCGATGATCACCCAGCGCCCGTCACGGGCCAGCAGCTTGAGGTTCAGCTCACCGTAGCCAGCGCCGACCGGGTCGAGAATCACATCGAATGGGCCGAAACCTTCCAGCGCGTCCAGGTTCTCGTTACGTACCACACCACCCGCTGCGCCCAGCGCCTGGCAGTAGGCCAGACGATCCTGCGAACCGACGCTGACCCATACCGGGCTGCCGAACGCCTTGCACAGCTGGATGGCGGCCGAGCCAACGCCACTGGCGCCGGCGTGCACCAGCACCTTCTCGCCAGCCTTCACTGCACCGAGCTGGAAGATGTTCAGCCAGGCGGTGGCATACACCTCCGGCAACGCTGCTGCTTCATGCAGGCCAAGGCCCTCGGGCACCGGCAGTACATGACGGGCGTCGACCACCACTTCCTCGGCCATGGCGCCACTGGCCAGCAGGGCGCAAACGCGGTCACCCACGCGCCAGGCGGCACCAGCCCCCACTTCTTCAACCACCCCGGAACACTCCAGCCCCATGTATGGGCTGGCACCTGGTGGTGGCGGGTACAACCCTTTCATCTGCAGCAGGTCGGCGCGGTTCAGCCCCGCAGCGGCCACGCGAATGCGCACTTGGCCCGCGTCACAGGTCGGGCGTTCGGCCTCGACCCACTCCACATGTCCGTCAACGCCTTGCAATGCCTTCACAGTGCCTCCATAGTTGAATCATGACTGGGCCTGAGGTCGCTTACCTCAGGCCTTTTGCAGTATTTGCCCGGCTCCATGGAACCGGCAACGGAAAAGACGGCCTACTATGCGTGATCAATTGCCTCCACGTCGAATCAGCATGAAGCATTTCCTTCCAAGCACCGCACTGGCTGTGATGATCGGCCTGGGCAGCCTCACGCTCGGCGGCAATGCGGCGGCCGCCAACAAGTGGGACAGCCTGCAGCCCGACCGCGACGAGATCGTCGCCAGCCTCAACGTGGTGGAGTTGCTCAAGCGCCACCACTACAGCAAGCCACCCCTGGACGATGCCCGTTCGGCCATTATCTACGACAGCTACATCAAGCTGCTGGACCCGGCGCGCAGCTACTTCACCGCTGCCGACATTGCCGAATTCGATAAATGGAAAACGCAATTCGACGATTTCCTCAAGAGCGGCAACCTGGACCCGGGCTTCACCATCTACAAACGCTACCTCGACCGCGTCAAGCAACGCCTGGACTTCGCCCTGGCCGAGCTGAACAAGGGCGTGGACAAGATTGACTTCACCACCAAGGAAACCTTGCTGATCGACCGCAAGGACGCGCCGTGGATGAAGAACCAGGCCGAGCTCGACGACTTGTGGCGCAAACGCGTGAAAGACGAAGTGCTGCGCCAGAAGATCGCCGGCAAGGAACCCAAGCAGATCCAGGAAACCCTGATCAAGCGCTACAAGAACCAGCTCGCGCGCCTGGACCAGACCCGTGCCGAGGACATCTTCCAGGCCTACATCAACACCTTCGCCCAGTCCTACGACCCACACACCAACTACCTGTCGCCGGACAACGCCGAAAACTTCGACATCAACATGAGCCTGTCGCTCGAAGGCATTGGTGCAGTGCTGCAAAGCGACAACGACCAGGTCAAGATCGTGCGCCTGGTGCCAGCAGGCCCGGCAGCCAAGACCAAGCAGGTGGCCCCGGCTGACAAGATCATCGGCGTGGCCCAGGGCAACAAGGAAATGGTCGACGTGGTGGGCTGGCGCCTGGACGAAGTGGTCAAGCTGATCCGCGGCCCGAAAGGTTCGGTGGTGCGCCTGGAAATCATCCCGGCCAGCAATGCGCCTAGCGACCAGACCAGCAAAATTGTGTCGATCACCCGTGAAGCGGTGAAGCTTGAAGAGCAGGCGGCGAAGAAGTCGGTGCTCAAGCTCAAGCAGGACGGGCGTGACTACAAGCTGGGCATCATCGAGATCCCGGCCTTCTACCTGGACTTCAAGGCCTACCGCGCTGGCGACCCCGAGTACAAGAGCACCACGCGTGACGTGAAGAAGCTGCTCACCGAACTGCAGAAAGAGAAAGTCGACGGCGTGGTCATCGACCTGCGCAACAACGGCGGCGGCTCGCTGCAGGAAGCCACCGAGCTGACCAGCCTGTTCATCGAGAAAGGCCCGACCGTACTGGTGCGCAACAGCGATGGCCGCGTCGACGTGCTGGAAGACGAAAACCCGGGGGCCTTCTACAAGGGCCCGCTGGCACTGCTGGTCAACCGCCTGTCGGCCTCGGCATCGGAGATCTTCGCCGGTGCCATGCAGGACTACCACCGCGCGCTGATCATCGGTGGCCAGACCTTCGGCAAAGGCACCGTGCAGACCATCCAGCCGCTCAACCATGGCGAGCTGAAGCTGACCCTGGCCAAGTTCTACCGGGTTTCCGGGCAGAGTACCCAGCATCAGGGGGTGCTGCCGGACATCGACTACCCCTCGATCATCGACACCAAGGAAATCGGCGAGAGCGCCCTGCCAGAGGCCATGCCGTGGGACACCATCCGCCCGGTGGTCAAGCCTGCGGCCGATCCGTTCAGGCCGTTCCTGGCCCAGCTCAAGGCGCAACATGAGGCGCGCAGCGACAAGGATGCCGAGTTCACCTACATCCGCGACCGCCTGGCCCTGACCCAGAAGCTGATGAACGAGAAAACCGTCAGCCTAAACGAGCAGGAACGCCGCGCACGCCACGACAGCGTCGAGGCCAAGCAACTGGCGCTGGAAAACACCCGCCGTAAGGCCAAGGGTGAAGAACCGCTGAAGGAACTGAAGAAAGAGGACGAAGACGCTCTGCCGGTCGAGGATGAAAATACCAAGCCGGAAGACGACGCTTACCTCGCGGAAACCGGTCGCATCCTGATCGACTACCTCAGTGCCAGCACCAAGGTGGCCAAGAAGTAAGGCACCTCAGCAATGATGGCAGAATAATGCGACCTGTCATCAAACAGTCATCGCGCTGTCGTGAAATATGAGGGCCGGGCATGCAGATGCCCGGCCCTCATTTTTCAGGAATCCATCATGACCGTTGCCGAACAGCTCAGTGCCTTGAGTGCCATCCTGGCTCAACGCCGTATTCACAGTCTGTTCCAGCCAATCATGTGCCTGAGTGAACATAGGGTGTTCGGCCATGAGGCGCTGAGCCGTGGCCCGTCCAACAGCCCGCTGCATGCGCCGCTCAACCTGTTCACCATCGCCCGCCAGGCCGGCCGCCTGACCGAGCTGGAAGCCGCTTGCCGAGAAAGCGCCTGCCGCCGCTTCAGCGAGCAGCAACTGCAGGGCAAACTGTTTCTCAACATCTCACCCGAATCGCTGCTGGAGCCGCACTACCCTTCCGGCCTGACCTTGAAACTGCTCGAACAGGTTGGCCTGCCGCCCAACCGGGTGGTGATCGAGTTGACCGAGCACACGCCCACCGACGACTTCCAGCTGCTGTCCAATGCCCTGCACCACTATCGCGACATGGGCTTCTCGATTGCCCTCGACGACCTGGGCGCGGGCTATTCCAGCCTGCGCCTGTGGTCGGAGCTGCGCCCCGAATACGTGAAGATCGACCGGCACTTCATCGACGGCATCCATCGTGACCCGCTCAAGCGCGAGTTTGTAGGCTCTATCTTGCAGATTGCCCGGGCATCGAAGGCACAGGTGATTGCCGAGGGCATCGAGCTGGCGGAAGAGCTGGCGGTGCTGGTGGAGATGGGCGTGGACCTGGTGCAGGGCTATTTGCTAGGGCGGCCACAGGAGCGAGGGGTACGCGACAGCGGTCTGTTACCTGCACTGACGCAGGTGCCACTGGCTGACCAACCGACAGTGCGCTTGAATGTCACGATCGGGCAGCTGCTGGAGCTGTTTGGCCGATACCAGCACCTGGAGGCATTGGAAGTGGTGGATGCCGATGGCAGAGGGTGCGGGTTGATTCACAGGGATGCGCTGCCTGTGCCGGCCTCTTCGCGGGTGAACCCGCTCCTACGGGGCCTGTGCCCAACCACCGATCAGGCGTAGGAGCGGGTTTACCCGCGAATACGGTAGCGGCGGCAACGGAGAACGACGGGTGGAAATTGGCCAGCAGGCACCGCCCTTTCGCGGGTGAACCCGCTCCTACGACGGCCTGATTCCAACCCCAGATGCGTGTCCACCACCGATCTGCGTAGGAGCGGGTTTACCCGCGAATACGGTAGCGGCAGCAACGGTGAACGGCGGGTGGAGATTGGCCAACAGGCCCGGCCCTTTCGCGGGTGAACCCGCTCCTACGACGGCCTGAGTCCGACCCCAGATGCGTGTCCACCACCGATCTGCGTAGGAGCGGGTTTACCCGCGAATACGGTAGCGGCGGCAACGGTGAACGGCGGGTGGAGATTGGCCAGCAGGCCCGGCCCTTTCGCGGGTGAACCCGCTCCTACAACAGCCTGATTCCAACCCCCGATGTGTGGCCACCACCGATCTGCGTAGGAGCGGGTTTACCCGCGAATACGGTAGCGGCGGCAACGGTGAACGGCGGTTGGAAATTGGCCAGCAGGCCCTGCCCTTTCGCTCAGGGTCACCACCTGTAGCGATAGGCTGGAAGGGGTAACGCTTCAGGCCGTTTCGGGATAGCTGTACTCGAACACCCGAACCACCTCAGAAGCATGCCACGAGGCGGCCTCCATGCCATCGACCGGCCCGGTAAACCGCCCCAGGCGCTCGACACACTCAAAGAAGCCAGTACGCGGCAAACGGCTGGCGCCTTGGCTGATCACCAGCGAACTGCGCAATGGCTGTTCGGCACGGGCATCCAGCACCGCCAGGTATTCCAGCGCGGCAGTCAGCGTCTGCATGGCCGGGCTGGGTAGCTGCAAGCGCTCGATCAGCGCTCGGTATGTCAGCAAGTGACGTTGACGACGGGCCAGGTCAAGCTCGCCCAGCAGGTTATCCCAGTGCTGACGGCTGATCCTGACCTGGCTCATGATGGCTCGCTCCAGCCAGCCACCCCCAGATGCCAGGCCAGGGCGCGGCGGATGGCAGCATCTGGCTGGCGTTCACCCGATTCGATCATGGCCAGATACGCCGGGCTCACCCCGACATTGCGCGCCAGTTGCTCAGGGGCAATGCCCTTGGCCTGGCGAATCTGGGCGACTTCGCTGAAGGCTGGCAGGGGCGCACTGGCAGCAACGCCCTGCGCCTCACTGGAAACCGCCTCGGCAGGTGCCTGCCCTGCCGCGCGGAGCAACGCCTGGTATTGCTCCCAGGGAACGACGGCGTACTCGGGCTGACCGTCCCGGCTGATGACCTGAATACCCATTACAAACCCCTTTAAGAAGGATTACAGCATGTAATCCGTAGGCATAACCCTTATGCCAATTATATTACCAACTCCGAGGTCTGTGCAGTTGAGGTGAGATTCAGGCCGGTTTCATTACCTGTTGCGCTCCAGCCGCAGCGCCTCCGGGGTAGCCGGCAGGCGCTCGACCACGCGTAGCCGCTCGGGTGCCTGGCTATCGCGCCAGGCCTTGAAGCGCGCCAATTCGTCGGCCACGGTTTTCAGCACCCAGCCCAAGACCGCGATGTCATCGAGGAAACCCACCCCCAGCAACCAGTCCGGGATGGCATCGATGGGGCTGACGAAATACAGCAGGCCAGCCACGACAGTGACCAGTGCCTTGGGGCTGATGGCACGGTACTCCCCCCTCCACCAGGCCAGGCACAGCGACTGCAGCAGCTTCACATCTTCACGCAGTTGGCCGAGGCGCGGGCCTTTGCGCGCCACCGCGAACAACAAGGCCGGCAAACGACCGCGGCTGAGCAGGCGCTCGGCCAATGGCAGGAAACGGGCAAAATTCCAAGGTGCGCTCATGGAGCCTCCGAGAGGAAAAGGTTATCCACATTTATTGTGGATAACCTTGTGAACAGGGCGACGTTTCCGACCCCAGGTGCCTGCCAGGCAAGGGGCCCGGTCAGATCGGGCGTTTTTTACACAGTCGTTTCACGCCATGGCTACCTGCGCCGCAAACGATTTGCGTCAGAAACATCCTACTTCTTCACGCTGCATTTCCTCGGACAGTATCAGCTGTTGCAGGTTCGTCCAATCGGCACAAACGAAAACGCCCCAACAATGTGGGGCGTTTTCGACAACCAGCCAATGTTACTGGGCAGGTGCTTCTTCAGGGGCTTCGGCCTGCGGCTCGGCGCCTTGCAACTGGGCCGGGTCCTTGATGGCGATCAGTTCCAGGTCGAACACCAGTACCGAGTTGGCCGGGATCAGCGGGCTTGGGCTTTGTGCGCCATAGGCCAGTTCAGCCGGGATGAACAACTTGTACTTCTCGCCGACGTGCATCAGCTGCAAACCTTCGACCCAACCTGGGATCACACCGCTGACAGGCAGGTCGATCGGGCTGCCACGCTCGACGGAGCTGTCGAATACCTTGCCATCGATCAGCTTGCCTTCGTAGTGGACAGTGACCACGTCAGTCGGTTTGGGCTGCGGGCCGTCGGCCTTCTTGACCACTTCGTACTGCAGGCCCGAGGCCGTGGTGACCACGCCTGGCTTCTTGGCGTTTTCTTCGAGGAATTTCTTGCCGGCGGAGGCGGCTTCTTCGCTGGCCTTGGCCAGGCGCTCCTCGGCGCGTTTCTGCAATGCGGTGAAGGCCTCTACCAGCTCTTCGTCCTTGATGCGTTGTTCTTTCTTGCTAACGGCGTCTTCGATGCCGAGGGCGACTGCTTTCGAATCAAGGTCTTCCATGCCTTCCTGAGCCAGGCTCTTGCCCATGTTCAGGCCGATACCGTAGGAGGCTTTCTGCGCCGGAGTCTTCAGCTCGGGGCTGCTGGCTTGTTGATCGCAGCCAGCCAGTACCAGGCCTACCAGGGCAACCGCAGCCGCCAAACGATGCTGTTTCATGCTATTTCCTTGTTCATGCGCCATGAGGGCAATCAGGGTAAAGCCGCGAGCTTATCAGGCGGCCATGACCAATGGCTACCGGCATAGGAGCGGGTTTTCGTAAGGAAGTTCAGTCGTTAAAAGCTTCTTCATCGAAGCTTTACAGCCATTGGCCAGTATTGACCCTTTGTGCCGGGTTTGCCGGGTTTTGGTGGCTTTTTATTTCTGCGGGTTCTGAGGTCGGAAACAGCAGGCCAGGCACCCCCCGAAAACTCAAGGATACCGACCCTCTCGATATTCCCCCGCCACCTCCCGCAGCACCTCACCCACCCACTGGCCCGGCAAACTCAACGGCAAGGCGGCATTGCGGCAAATCCCCACCGACCCTCCCGGCTCGCGCACACCCAGGTCAAGCTCGACCAGTTCGCCACGGCGCAGGTCGAGCAGCACGGCATCACGCGGCGCCACCCACAGGCCATCGCTGCCCAGCAGGTAGCGCCGGCTCAGGGCAAGCGACAGGGTTTCCAGGCGCTGCGCCGGCATCTGGATGCCGCATTGCACGAACAGGCTGTCGGCGTGCTGGCGGATGGTGGTGCCAGCGGGTGGCAGCACCAGCGGGTAACGCCCCACCTGGCCCCGCTCCACGGGCGTGCTGGCCAGCAGCGGGTGACCCGGGCGCACCACCAGGCTCATCGACTCGCTGTACAGGTGCTCGAACGACAACCCCTGGATTTGCGGACTGTCGGTCATGCGCCCCACCACCAGCTCCAGCTCCCCCAGGTGAAGCTGGCCAAGCAACTGCGCGCTGACCCCGGTGACCACGCTGATCACCAGCGCGTCATGGCGCTGATGCAGGCGGCACAGCACCTCGGGCATGAGCAGGCCTTCGACCGTGGACAGCACGCCGATGCGCACCTGCGACGGCGCCCGCGCTTCACCGCGCAGGCTGCTGACGCCATCGCGCAGCGCCTGCACACTGGGCCCGGCGTAACGCATGAAGCGGGTGCCGGCCGGGGTCAGCTCGACACCCTGGCGGCTGCGCTCGAACAAGCGCGCCTCGAGCAGGTCCTCAAGCTCCTTGAGGGTCTTGGAAATCGCCGGCTGGCTGATCGACAGGCTATCGGCCGCCCTGGCCAGGCTGCCCTGCCGGGCAATCTCCAGGAAGCACAGCAGGTGGCGGTATTTGATGCGGGTGTCGAGGTTCATGGTAGCAAGCTTACCGCATCGCTACCTGCGGCGTATCCAGGTCTGCCGCCCCGTGCTCCCCGTTGCAGCCCAAACTCCAGGACCGGATCGTTATCCATCGACCACCAACGCCTATCATTTTTGCCAGTACCCGCAACCATCCGGATCGCATTAAATGAGATCGCAAAAACCACTTCCCCAAGTGACAGGTCATATCATGCATCCAAATATGGTTTTTTTTGCCCAGACTCAACACAACCCCCGTGATTACCAAGGCGAGCGTCAGGAACTCAAGGCGCCCATTGACGTAACCTATGCCGACAAAGGTCACCTTCACATCGGCGAGCCTACCGCGGATCCTAGAAACGCGGTTTCGCAAATCCTGGCAAGCAACTACTATCCCGAGCGATTTTACTTGAGAGGCGTCCACAACGGCACGAAACCTTTCATTGCGCGCACCTTGAAAGATGGCGAGCTGGATACGTCTTTCAACAAAACAGGTCTTGTCTATCTGACTGACCTGAGCACAGTTTTTGATTATCATAGTTACCTGCACATGGCCGAGGATGCGGAGGGTCACATCCTGCTCACTATGAATGATCTAACCCAAGGCTTCACCCACCTGTGGAAGCTTAAGCCAAACGGAAAGCCAGATACTGATTTCGGCAGCAACAACGGCTACATCATCCTAAATAATTTTTTCAATTTTAAAGATATCACGCTCTACCAATTCACCACTTACAAGAACGACTATATCTTCTCAGGTTCCCTTGAAAACGCTCCCATCCTTTTCGTGCTCACCCATGAAGGTGTCCCACGCCAGAGCTTTGGTAAGCTAGGCATCCTCAAGATGCAAGATCTTATTCCGGACCTCCGTTATGTCATTGGGGCGCCTAAGATGCTGGAGGTTGGTGAGAAGGTGCGCATCATCATCTACACGCGCTATTTCAACGATTCGTCGAGCATAAACGGAATCGCAGCACTGACATTGTCCGGAGCGCTCGACCAGCGCTTCGCTGACAACGGGGTCTATTGGTCAAAGCCTGGCATTATCATTTATGATTTCACGCTAAATAACGCCAGTCAGCGCATCACCGTCCACGGCCAGGTGTGGTCCGAAGGGACCAGTACTCCCATGATCTATCGGCTAGACTACACAGGAAAACCTGCTAAAGAATTCAACGAGGGTCGTGTCGTATTATTCCCCATTGAGGGTGGCTGGGACTATATGACAGAGGCCGATGGAAAACTGGTAGGTTATGGTTCATTTCTCGATCGCGGCATGGCGGTGCGTTACCGTCTGGACGGCCAACTTGATACTACATTCGTGCCGCCGAATGGTTACGGTGTTTTTACGGCAATCGGGTCGCAACCAGGGTTCTATGGTAACAGCCATTCCGCGACGGTAATGCCAGAAAGCCAACGCCTACTCGTAGCGGGGCGGGAAATACAGACGGGTTCCACCCCTTGTGTCATTGCCGTCTCATTGAAGCAATAAAAATGAGACTTACTGGCACTTCACCAGAGACTGCATGAAAGTCTTGAGACGAAGTTCAGGCAATGCGAAAACAGCCAAGGAAGCGGAGTTTACGGGCTGTAAACCGACATCCCGAGGCTGTTTTCAACGCAGCATCAACGCGTATCAAGACTTAAGTGCTCGACAGGATATCGGCCGCCCCGGCCAGGCTGCCCTGCATGTCCAGATCGTTGACGCACCTGTCACCTCTGCCAGTAGCCGATCCTGGCGAAGCATCGCTCAATAGGTGTTCAGCGATTATTGTGAGTGGAGCTCAATACCAGGTCCGAATCAAGAATGCCGAGGGTGGCCTGATCGGTTACGGGGGTTTCTATGACTTCAACATGGCGGTGCGCTACCACTCAAGCGGCCAACTGGACACTCGCTTTACCCCCCCTATGGCTACGGTCAGTTGGGCGCGTTTTCGCCGCAGGATGGTTTCCATACCGCCGAGAAATCGGTAGTAGTCGATACCGACAACCAGCGCATGCTGGTGAGCGGGCAAGACGTACAGCAGGGCTACCGACTCCCCTGCCTGCTCGCCCTCTCTCTGAGACCGGTCCAGTAGTACGCCACGGCAGAAGCGGGCAGGCTTAAAGCATTGCCGCCTGCGGCGTATCCGGGTCGCGTTGCTGGCGTCGGAACTGGCCAGGTGGCAGGCCGTGGATCTGGCGGAAACGTCGAGAGAAGTAGGCTTCGTCCGCAAAGCCACAAAGCCGCGCCACCTCGCCCACTGGGCGGCTGCCGTTGAGCAGGTAGTTGCGTGCGGCGTGCATGCGCCGCTCCAGCACCAGCTCGCTGAAGGTCTTGCCGATTTCCTTGCGCAGCCAGTGGGTCAGGTAGGTCGGCGACAGGTAGGTGGCGGCAGCGACTTTCTGCAGGTTCAGGTCGGGGTCGTCGATATGCCGGCGCAGGTAGTCGCTCATGCGGCCCAGCGCAGCACGGCGGCTGAGCTGGGCAGCGTTGCTGTCGGCCAGTTCGCGCAGCGGCTCGGCATACAGGCCACAGACCTGGCCGATCAGCTGCAGCAACAGGCCTTTGAGGATTTCGCGGGTGCCGAAACGGCGGTTGGCATCCAGCGCACGCATGCGCTCGAGGGTTTGCCGTACCTCGGCAAAGTCCGGCTCACTCAGGTAGAAGTCGAGATGCTCCTGAAAGCGGAACGGCGACAGCTCCGGCGCCTGCAGGATCGACACTTCCTCCAGGTCCATCGGGTCGCAGGCCAGGTGCGGCAGCAGGAACGTCTGGGAGAAATTGATCACCACGAAGTCGCTGTCCTCCGGATGCGGGATCACATGCACCCGGTGAGGCAGGATGAAGGCCAGGGTGTTGCGTCTGAATGGGCGTTGCACGCTGCCGATGTGTTGCACCGTGTCGCCGCCGAGATTGACCTGGATCTGGAAGTACTCATGACGATGCGGCGCGGTCTCGGCGGGACGCCCGCGCTGGTCGCGGATGTAGAAATCCATCAGCTCGCTGCGCTGCTGCATGACATAGGTCGGAACCTCGCGCTTGGGGGGCATGGGCAATCTCCGGGATACAGGCGCTTTAAGTTGTACGACGTCCAAACTCTGCAATTTAACCCCTTATGCAAAAACCTGCGCAACCGCAAATCCACGCAGCCCTCTGAGAATGCGCTATTCAACCAATATTTCAGGCGAAACCCCGGCTGAGAAATTTCTTGGACAGCACAGCACTGCCCCGCCTCCAATGAAAAAAACGGTCTAAATACCCCGTTGCATTCACCGCGTTGTACGACCACCTTAGAAAAGGGACTGCAGCCCAACCTCTACCAACAACAACAAACGAGGTCGACTCATGTCGAGCACGCCTACCCCCCGCGCCGCGTCGTCGTACACGCTGGACGCGGCCCCTGCCCAGCGCCTGCCTACCCGCCGCCGCTGGTTCATGCTGTCGCTGCTGCTGGTGGCGACCATCATCAACTACGTCGACCGGGTGAACATTTCCATCGCCGCGCCGTTCATGGCCAAAGACCTGGGCCTGGACAAGGTCGAGATGGGCCTGATTTTCTCCGCCTTCGCCTGGACCTACGCGTTGGCCCTGGTACCGGCTGGCTTCATTGCTGACCGCTTCGGCTCGCGCCTGACCTATGGCGTGTCGCTGATCAGCTGGTCGGCGGTCACCGTGGCCCAGGGCCTGGCCAGTGGCTTCGCCTCGCTGTTCGGCCTGCGCCTGGCGGTCGGCGCCATGGAGGCCCCGGCCTTCCCGGCCAACAGCCGTGCGGTTACGGTATGGTTCCCCGCCCGCGAGCGCGGCATGGCCAGCAGCATCTACGTATGTGGCCAGTACCTGGGCACCGCGCTGTTCACCGGCGCGCTGCTGTGGCTGGCGACCACCTATGACTGGCGCCACGTGTTCTACAGCACCGGCCTGGTGGGCATCCTGTTCGGCGTCGTGTGGCTGGTGCTGTACCGCGACCCGCTGAACTGCAAGAAGGTCAGCAAGGAGGAACTGGCCTATATCGAGCACGGTGGTGGCCTGGTGAAGAGCAGCCAGCAACGTACCCGCTTCGACTGGCGACAGGTTTCCGAGCTGTTCCGCTATCGCCAGATCTGGGCGATCTGCCTGGGCAAGTTCGCCAGCACTTCGGCGCTGTACTTCTTCCTCACCTGGTTCCCCACCTACCTGATCGAAGAACGCCAGCTGACGCTGATCAAGGTCGGCATCTTCGCGGTCATGCCGTTCATTGGTGCCACGGTCGGCATCCTCCTGGCGGGCATCGTCTCCGACCTGCTGATCCGCAAGGGCTACTCGCTGTCGTTTGCCCGCAAGCTGCCGCTGGTGGTGGGCTCGATGCTGGGGATGTCGATCGTGCTGGTGAACTTCACCGACTCCAATGTGCTGTGCATCGCCGTGCTGACCCTGGCGTTCTTCGCCCAGGGCATCGCCTCGTCGTCGTGGGCTGCCGTCTCGGAAGTGGCGCCAAAGGAGCTGATCGGCCTGACCGGCGGCATTACCAGCCTGGCGGCGAACATCGGCGGCATCGTCACACCGATCGTGATCGGCGCGATCGTGCACGCCAGTGGCTCGTTCGCCATGGCGTTCTGGTTCATCGGTGGTGTGGCGTTGATGGGCACACTGTCTTACTCGTTGCTGCTTGGGAAGCTGTATCGCATCGAGCTGAAGGCTGCGGGCTGAGCCAAGGCGTGTATTGACGGTACCGGCCTCTTCGCGGCTAAAGCCGCTCCTACGGGGGGACGGTATTGCCCCTGGGTTTGACGCTATCCCTGTAGGAGCGGCTTTAGCCGCGAAAGGGCCGGTCCAGGTGCCTTGGATAGTCCAACCCAACCCCGCTTTCGTCCAACTTTGCCGGCCAGCCGCTGGATACGCTGTCCACTCCAGTACGGAGGATCCACCCATGACCTACCTGTTCAACCCGCCGGCCATCGTCAGCCTGCCGATCCGCGGCAGCGATGCGCGCTTCCCGGTCGGCCGGGTGTTCTGCCTCGGCCGCAACTACCCGTGGCCGGAATCCTACGGCGCGGCGCCGCAGGAGCCTGTGTTTTTCATGAAACCGGCAAGCAACGTGGTCGAGGCACTGGGCGAACTGCCCTTCCCGCCGCAGACCGACGAGTTCTGCCATGAAATCGAACTGGTCGCGGCCATCGCCAAAGGCGGCGCCAACATCGCCCGCGAGCATGCCCTGGAGCATGTGTTCGGCTTTGCCGCCGGTCTAGACATGACCCGTCGCGATCACCAGCGCAAGGCCAAGGCCGAGGGCCTGCCGTGGGAAGGCGCCAAGGTGTTCGAGGCTTCGGCACCGATGACCGCCATCGTCCCTGCCAGCGAATGCGACTGGCCGCTGGATACGTCGCTGTGGCTGCAGGTCAATGGCGAGGAGCGCCAGCGTGCCCACCTGAGCCAGCAGACCTGGGCATTGGCCGAAGTGATCAGCCGGCTGTCACGCCAGCTGCCGCTGCACCCGGGCGACCTGATCATGACCGGCAGCCCGCCCGGCGTGGCCCCGCTGAACCCGGGCGACACGATACACGCCGGGATCGACGGTATTGGCGAGCTGCACCTGCGTGTCGGCCCCCGCCCTGCCGGGCAAACAGCCAACGCAGCCTGAACCTGACGGAGACCCGACATGACCCAGAACAAGAAAATCGCCCTGGTCACCGGTGCCGGTAGCGGCATCGGCCGCGCCGTCGCCCTCGCCCTGCTGGAGGATGGCTTCAGCCTGGTGCTCGCCGGGCGCCGCGCCGAACCCCTGCAAGCCGTGGTTGCACAGGCGCTGGCAGCAGGCGGTGAGGCACTGGCCGTGCCCACCGATGTACGCGACGAGCAAAGCGTCGCGCAGCTGTTCGCCACCATCGAAGAAGTGCACGGCCGGCTCGATGTGATCTTCAACAATGCCGGCATCAACGCGCCCGCCGTGCCGGTGGACGAGCTGCCGTTGGAGAACTGGCGCAACGTCATGGCCACCAACGTCGATGGTGTGTTCCTGTGCGCCCGCGCCGCCTTCGGCCTGATGCGCCGCCAGCAGCCGCAAGGCGGGCGAATCATCAATAACGGCTCGATCTCGGCGCACACCCCACGCCCGTTCACCGCACCTTACACCGCCAGCAAGCATGCGGTGCTGGGCCTGACCAAGGCGCTGGCGCTGGATGGTCGGCCTTACCACATCGTGTGCAGCCAGTTGGACATCGGCAACGCCCTGACCGAGTTGTCCGAGCGCATGACCCGTGGGGTGCGCCAGGCCAATGGCGAGATCGCCGCCGAACCGATGCTCGACGTGCGCCATGTGGCCGATGCGGTGCGCTACATCGCAGCGCTGCCGCTCGACGCCAACGTACTGAACATGACCGTGATGGCCAGCAACATGCCGTTCGTTGGCCGTGGCTGATCCCTGTTTATGATGGAGTGACCGATGAAACCAGAAGTCCTGCAACTGAGCCCTATCCTGATCCCGCAGATCCGTGAGCGCCTGGAACAGCTGTTCACCGTACACCGTTACTACGAACAGGCCGACAAGGATGCCTACGTCAGCCAGTATGCAAGCAACATTCGGGGCGTGATTACCGGCGGCCACACCGGCATCAGCCAGGCGCTGATGGCGCGCCTGCCCAACCTCGAAGTGATCGCCGTCAATGGCGTCGGCACCGACGCGGTAGACTTGGCCTATGCCCGCGATCGCGGCATCCAGGTGACGGCGACCCTCGGTGCGCTCACCGAGGACGTCGCCGATCTTGCCATCGGCCTGCTGATCGGCTTGTGCCGGGGTATCTGCACCGGTGACCGCTTCGTTCGCGCCGGCCGTTGGGCCACCAGCACCACGCCGCTGGCACCGCTGCCACTGGCCCGGCAGGTGTCGGGCATGCGCGTGGGCATCGTCGGCATGGGCCGGGTCGGGCGGGCGGTAGCACAGCGGGCGACAGCCTTCGGTTGCCCGATCCGCTACACCGATCTACAGGCGCTGGATGTGCCCTACGGGTTCGAGGCAGATCTGCTGCAGTTGGCCAAGGACAGCGATGCGCTGATCCTCGCGGCGGCGGCTGACAAGGGCGAGGCGCTGATCAATCGCGACGTGCTGCGGGCGTTGGGCGCCGAGGGGTATCTGATCAATATCGCACGCGGCAAGCTGGTGGATGAACCCGCGTTGGTCGCGGCGTTGCAGGCCGGCGAGATCGCTGGCGCGGCGCTGGATGTGTTTGCCGATGAACCGCGAGCGCCCGAGGCGTTGTTCGAGCGCGAAGATGTAGTCCTGCAACCGCATCGCGCCAGTGCCACGGTACAGACACGCACGCGCATGGGCGAGATGGTGGTGGCCAGCCTGGTGGATGTATTTGCCGGACGCAAACCGCAGGGGTTGGTTATCTAGTCGGCTTGTGCTGGCCTCTTCGCGGGAAGGCCCGTTCCCACAGGTGCAGCGCCGTATTTGAAGGCGGTGCAGATTCCGTAGGCGCGGGCGTGCCCGCGAAGAGGCCGGCACAGGCAGCAAAGGGGTATCAGGCCACCGCCAGCTCCACCGCCTCCCCCTTCAACCGCACCGGCCACACCCGCAACCTCTGCCCGGCATCCTCCAGGCACTCCCCACTCAGCAGGCTGAAGTGCTGCTTGTAGAGCGGCGCTGCCACCACCAACTCACCTTGCACACTGCCCACCAGCCCGCGGCCGATGATGTTGGCGCCGGAGCGTGGGTCGCGATTGTCCACTGCATACAGCGGCTGGGACTGCCCCGGCAGGTAGAACAACGCCACCTGGGCCCCATCGAACCAAACCACGACGCCGGAGTCGGCCACCAGGTCTTGTGCCTGGCACACCGTCTGCCAGTTTTCTTGCGTGTTCACAGCAGCATTGGCCAGGTTCATCAGACAGCCTCCTCGACAGTTGGGATCAGGTGCAGCGGTGCAGCAGGCCGGCGTTGCTCGCGTTCGCGCACGAAGTGCACGTCCGGGTCGGCGCGTCGGTCGTTGACGAAGGTGCGGAAGCGCTTGAGCTTCTCCGGGTCGTTGAGGGCATTGGCCCACTCGCATTCATACTGGTCGACCACCTGCTGCATCTGCGCTTCCAGCTCATTAGCCAGGCCCAGGCTGTCGTCGATGATTACCTGCTTCAGGTAGTCCAGCCCGCCTTCCAGGTTTTCACGCCACACCGAGGTGCGCTGCAGCTTGTCGGCCGTGCGGATGTAGAACATCAGCACGCGGTCGATCAGGCGTACCAGGGTTTCGTCGTCCAGGTCGGTGGCGAACAGCTCGGCATGCCGCGGGCGCATGCCGCCGTTGCCGCACACGTACAGGTTCCAGCCCTTGTCGGTGGCGATAACGCCGATGTCCTTGCTCTGCGCCTCGGCGCATTCACGGGTGCAACCCGATACCGCGAACTTGAGCTTGTGCGGGCTGCGCAGGCCCTTGTAGCGGTCTTCCAGGCGCAGGGCCATGGCGACACTGTCCTGCACGCCGTAACGGCACCAGGTACTGCCCACGCACGACTTCACCGTGCGGGTCGACTTGCCGTAGGCGTGGCCGGTTTCGAAACCGGCCTCGATCAGTTCGCCCCAGATCAGCGGCAGCTCGTGCAACTGGGCGCCGAACAGGTCGATGCGCTGGCCACCGGTGATCTTGGTGTACAGGTCGTATTTCTTGGCCACCTGGCCGATGACGATAAGCTTGTCGGGGGTTATTTCACCACCGGGAATGCGCGGCACCACCGAATAGGTGCCGTTTTTCTGCATGTTGGCCATGAAGGTGTCGTTGGTGTCCTGCAGCGGTACCAGCGCCGGGTCCATGATCGGCTGGTTCCAGCACGAGGCGAGAATGTTGCCCACCGCCGGCTTGCAGATGTCACACCCCAGATGGCCCTTGCCATGGCGCTCGAGCAGTTCACTGAAGGTGCGGATACCCTCCACCCGCACCAACCCGTACAGCTCCTGCCGGGTGTAGGCAAAGTGCTCGCACAGGCTCTTGTCCACCGCCACGCCGCGGGCCGTCAGTTCGTGCTCGAAGACTTGCTTGAGCAGGGCCGCGCAACCGCCGCAGCCGGTCGCGGCCTTGGTGCAGCCCTTGACCGCAGCCAAGTCGCTACAGCCACTGTCGATCGCGGCGCACACCGCCCCCTTGCTGACGTTGTGGCAGGAGCAGATGGTCGCGCTGTCGGGCAGCGCATCGGCGCCCAACGCCGGCGCACCACCGCCTTGCGGCAGGATCAGCGCTGCCGGGTCGGCCGGCAGGGCGATGCCGTTCTGGGCGTACTGCAACAGGGTGTCGTAATAGCTGTTGTCGCCGACCAGCACCGCGCCGAGCACGTGCTTGCCGCTGGCATCCACCACCAAACGGCGGTAAGCGCTGTTGGCTTCATCGATGAAGCGATAGCTGCGCGCGCCCGGCGTGGCACCGTGGGCATCGCCGATCGAACCGACATCCACCCCCAGCAGCTTGAGCTTGGTCGACATGTCGGCGCCGGTGAACGCCACCGCCGCCTCGCCCATCAGCAGCCCAGCCAGGTTGCGCGCCATGCTGTAGCCTGGGGCGACCAGTCCGAACACACTGCCGTTCCACGAGGCGCACTCGCCGATGGCGAAGATGCGTGGGTCGCTGCTGCGGCAGTGGTTATCGATGACCACGCCACCGCGCGCGGCGATGTCCAGGCCGCAACCCCGGCCCAGTGCATCCTGCGGGCGGATACCGGCGGAGAACACGATCAGGTCGGTTTCCAGGTGCTCACCGCCGTCGAAGTTCATGCGGTAGCGGTAGGTTTCACCGGCACTGACCGACTGGGTGGCGCGCGACAGGTGCACCCCCACACCCAGCGCTTCGATCTGCGCCTTCAACGCGGCACCGCCCTCGCCGTCCAGCTGTACCGGCATCAGCCGTGGGGCGAATTCCACCACGTGGGCTTCCAGCCCCAGCGACTTGAGGGCGTTGGCCGCTTCCAGGCCAAGCAGGCCACCGCCGACCACCACCCCTCGGCGGGCACCGGCTGCAGCAGCACGAATGCCATCGAGGTCGTCCAGGGTGCGGTAGACCAGGCGGGCATTGCCGCTGGAGCCTTCGATCGGCGGTACGAAGGGATAGGAGCCGGTGGCCAGCACCAGTTGGTCGTAGCCATAGCGACCTTCGGCAGTAACGACTTCGCGGCGCTCACGGTCGATCTCCAGCACGGCCTCACCCAGGTGCAGGTGCACGCCATTGGCGTCGTAGAAATCGTGCTCACACAGGGCCAGGGTTTCGGCACAGCTGCCGCCGAAGTATTCGGACAGGTGCACGCGGTCATACGCGCGTTGGCGCTCTTCGCCGAATACCCGCACCTCGAAGCGCTGCAGGGCGCCGCGACTGACCAGTTGTTCGACGCAATGGTGGCCGACCATGCCGTTGCCGACGATGACCAGTCGCTCTCGTTGCCCGCTGCTCGCTGTTGCCTTCATAAGCCGATCCTCGATCAAAAAAAAAGCGCCTGGAGCCGAAGCTCCAGGCGCCTTTGCCTGTATTCATCACGGTAGGGGGCCCGGTTGATCGCCGTTGATCAGTGGGCTTTGTTGTATCCAAGGTTAAGCAGGGAGCGTGCCAATCGGGTTGCCTAGGTTGCGTGAGTTGCCTGGGTTGCCTGTGTCGGCCTCTTCGCGGGTAAACCCGCTCCTACACTTGCGCTGGGCCCGCCCAGCCAATGCACATTCAAGGTGCACAACACCCCATCTTGGAGCACGTCAGTACACATCGCGCCGATAACGCCTGGCCTTGCTCAAGCCTTCGACATAAGCCGCCGCCGCCGCCGCATCCATCCGGCCATGCTCGGCGACGATTACCCGCAACGCCGCATCCACATCCCTGGCCATACGCTGCGCATCGCCACACACATAGAAATACGCCCCCGCCTCCAGCCACTGCCACAACAGCGCACCCTGCTCAAGCATGCGCTGCTGCACATAGATCTTCTCGGCCTGGTCCCGCGAGAACGCCGTGTCCAGCCGCAGGTGCCCCGCCGCCTGCCAGGCCTGCAACTGCTCCTGGTAATAGAAGTCGGTCGCTGCGTACTGCTCACCGAAGAACAGCCAGTTGTCACCTTTTGCCCCCCGTGCCTCTCGCTCCTCGAGGAACGCACGGAACGGTGCAATGCCAGTACCAGGGCCCACCATGATCACCGGCACGCTGTCGTCCTCGGGCAAGCGGAAGTGCTTCGACACCTGCGGGAAGATCGCCACTTTCTGCACCTGCGCACGGTCGGCAAGGAAGCTTGAGCACACGCCTTTACGTTCGCCATAACGCACCGTCGACACCGTCAGATGCACCTGGCCTGGGTGCGCCAGCGGGCTGGAGCTGATCGAATAGAGCCGCGGCTGCAATGGCTTGAGCAGTTCCAGCCAGCTGGCCAGCGACAACTGCTGGGGGAAGGCGCGCAGCACATCGACCAACTGCCGGCCCCACAGCCAATCTTGCAGCTCGGCCTTGCATTCAGGCTGCAGCAACCGCTGCAGGTCAGGCGCATTGCTGGCAAATGCCTGCAGTTGTTGCGCAGTGACCTTGGCAATTTCCAGATGTGCTTGCAGGGCTTCGGCCAATGGCATGGCGCAATGACCTTTAAGCTCGACCATCGCCTGGCCATCGAGCTGCATCAGCGTTAGCAGCTCTTCTACCAGGGCCGGGCAGTTGCGCGGCCATACGCCCAGGGCATCGCCGGCAGCGTAACTGAAGCCGCTGCCGCTCAGGTCGAAGACCAGCTGGCGGGTTTCCTTGCTGGCGCCGGGGCCATTGAGCAGACGGTTTTCCAGTACGGTGGCCATCCAGGGTTGCTGCTTGCTGAAGGCCGATACGGGTGCAGGTTCACTCGCCGGAGGTGGCGCCGCGGCAGTGCCCAGTACAGGTAATAACGCTTCGAGCCAACTGGCAAAGGCTTCGTCGAAGTCTGGCTCGCAGTCCACCCGTTGCAGCAGGCGCTGCCCTCCCAGCTCGGCCAGGCGCTGGTCGAGCTTGCGGCCAAAACCGCAGAACTGGTCGTAACTGGAGTCGCCCAAGGCCAGTACGGCATAGGGCAGCCCGGCGCAGTGGGCGCCCTCCTCGCCCTGCAAGGCCTGCCAGAATGCCGCGCCGCTGTCGGGCGCGTCGCCATCGCCAAAGGTGCTGGCGATCAACACCACACTGGCAACCCCCTGCAGCTGGCTTGGGCTGACCGCCTCCAGGCAGCTGAGTTGCACGTTCAGACCAGCATCGCGCAGGCGCGCGGCACAGCGTTCGGCCAGTTGCTCACCATTGCCGGTCTGCGAGGCCCACAGCACCTGATGCCATGGCGCGGCCTGTACCGCGATGGGCGCAGTTGCAGGCTGGGCGAACAACCCGGCCAGCAAACCGTCGACAAACAAACGACGGCTGGCAGCCAGCGGCGCACTGGCCGGCAGGCGGGGTACGCCCTCGGCGCGGGCCTGCTCCAGGCCCAGCAGGAAACCTTGCAGGTAATGACGCTCTTCTTCGGCCAGCACCGGAACCGGCAGGGAGTGCAGGCCAAGCAGACGGGACAGGGTGGCGGTCGGCATGCGGACAGGCTCTACAGTGGCAGTGTTCAGATCAAGGGCGTCGATGCGCTCGCCTGCGACCCGCTCCAGGGCTACGGCGCAGTGTTTGAAGGCAGGCTGCAGCGACAGCGGGTCGACCGCATCGCAGGTCGCGGCATTGATCGCCAATTGCTCGCCGATCAGGTCATTCCAGTGAAACGGCGCAAAGCAGTTGCCCGGCATGACCCGGTCACTGATGCGCGCCGGCAACACGGCGTGCCCCCGGCGCGAGCGAACGGCCACCTGGTCCTTTTCAGCGACACCCAGCCGGGCGGCATCCTCAGGGTGAATCTCAAGGTAGGGGCCGGGCTCCAGCTTGTTCAGTGCCGGCACCTTGCCGGTCTTGGTCAACGTGTGCCATTGGTGCTGCACACGGCCAGTGTTAAGCACCATGGGGTAGTCATCGTCCGGCACTTCCGCTGCCGGCAACCAGGGCCGCGCAAAGAAGCGCGCCTTGCCGCTGGCGGTGGGAAAGGCCAGTGCCGGCCGCCTACCCCGGGCATCGAGCAGGAGCGCCTGGCTGCTGCCGTCGTTGAGGTAGCGCAGCGGGCTACGATGCTGCTCGCTGCCCGGTGCACAAGGCCACTGGCGCGGCTGTGTCCGCAATTCGGCATAGCCGATACCGCGCAGGTCATAACCGGTAACAGGGTTGTGGAAGCGGCGTATTTCCTCATACACCGCTTCGGCATTGGGGTAGTCGAAGGCGTCGGCATAGCCCATGGCACACGCCACGCGGGCAATGATCTGCCAGTCCGGCAAGCTTTGCCCGGGGGGCTCGACAGCGCGTGGCATCAGGGTCAGGTTGCGCTCGCTGTTGATCATCACACCCTCACCTTCGGCCCACAGCGCGGCCGGCAGCAGGATGTCGGCGTAACGGTTGGTTTCGGTGTCGAGGAAGGCGTCCTGGGTAATGACCAGTTCGGCCTTGCGCAGGCCGTCGATCACTTGCTGGCGGTTGGCGACACTGGCCACCGGGTTGCTGCAGATGACCCAGCAGGCTTTCACTTCACCGGCTTTCATCTGCCCGAACAGCGCCACCGTACCCTCGCCGCCCTCGCTGCGCAGGCTGCCGGGTGGCAGTTGCCACTGCCGTTCGACGAACGCGCGGTCATCTTCCACCAACGCTGAGCGCTGGCCTGGCAAGCCGGGGCCCATGTAGCCCATGTCGCGGCCGCCCATGGCATTGGGTTGGCCGGTCAGCGAGAACGGGCCGCTACCGGGGCGGCAGATGGCACCCGTGGCCAAGTGCAGGTTACAGATGGCGTTGCTGTGCCAGGTGCCGTGAATGCTCTGGTTCAAGCCCATGGTCCAGCAGCTCATCCAGTTGTTGGCGCTGCCGATCCATTCGGCGGCCTTGATGATATCGGCCTCGGCCAGCCCGGTGATGGCGGCGACGCGCTCGGGGGTATAGTCGTCGAGGAAGGCCGGCAGTTCGTCCCAGCCTTCGGTGTGGCGGGCGATGAAATCGGGGTGGGTGTGGCCGTTGCGATGCAGCAGGTGCAAAAGGCCGTTGAGCAAGGCCATGTCACTGCCGGGGCGCACCTGCAGAAACAGGTCGGCCTTGTCGGCGGTGGCGCTGCGCCGCGGGTCGACGACGATCAGCCTGGCGCCGGCCTTGACCCGATCAAGCAGGCGCAGGAACAAGATCGGGTGGCAGTCGGCCATGTTGGCGCCGATCACCAGAAATACGTCGGCGTGCTCGAAGTCCTGGTAACTGCCAGGTGGGCCATCGGCGCCAAGCGACAGCTTGTAGCCACTGCTGGCGCTGGCCATGCACAGGCGCGAGTTGGACTCGATGTGGCGCGTACGGATAAAGCCCTTGGCCAACTTGTTGGCCAGGTACTGGGCCTCCAGCGACATTTGCCCGGACACGTAGAGCGCCACGGCATCCGGGCCGTGCTGGTCGATGATGCTGCGCAGACGCTCGGCGGTGGCAGCGATGGCCTGGTCCATGCTGGTGCGCACTGGCGGCTGGCTGCGTTGCTGGCGCACATAGGCGTCGGCCATGCGCCCGCTGGCACTCAGTGGCAGGTGTGCGGTGAGGCCTTTGGTGCATAGGCGGCCAAAGTTGCTCGGGTGCAGCTTGTCGCCGCTGATCTTGCCGACCTTGCCATCGGCAACGCTCATGACGATGCCGCAGCCCACGCCGCAGTAGGGGCAGACGCTGCGTACTTCGCTGTTGGCCATGGGCGGGCTCCTGTGGAAAACGCAAAAAGGCGCCGGCTGCCCCGGCATGCAGATGCAAGCGGGGCAACACGGCGCCTTTGTCGTGAAGTGGTGAGGGCTGTCGACGTTGATAGCCCGGGATGAGGGTAGATCAGCAATTTATGGGCCAGCTATACCGGCCCTTTCGCGGGCATGCCCGCTCCCACAGGGATATCGCAAGGCCTGAGGGCGGCGCCGTACCTGTGGGAGCGGGCGTGCCCGCGAAGAGGCCTGCACAGGTTACGCACCATGCAGTGGCAAGCCGGTACCCGCTGGCGCTATGCTGGGGCAATTTCCAGCATGAGCAACTGCCCTCCCCCCATGTCCCAGGTGATCCTCAAGACCCCCGCCCAACTCGACCTGATGCGCCGCGCCGGCCAGCTACTGGCCCAGGTGTTCACCGAACTCGACAGCTTCATCCGCCCCGGCGTGACCACGATGCAGATCAACGACCGCGCCGAGGCGTTCATCGTCGATACGCTCAAGGCACGGCCAGCAAGCAAAGGCCAGTACGGTTTCCCTTACTCGCTCAATACGTCGGTGGACCACGTGGTATGCCACGGCATCCCCAAGGTCGATGAGGTACTCAAGGAAGGCTCGATCATCAACGTCGACATCACGCTGGAACAGGGCGGCTACATTGCCGATTCGTCGAAGATGTATTGCATCGGCAAGATCAGCGAAGAAGCCCGGCGCCTGGTCGACACCACCTATGACGCGTTGTGGAAAGGCATCGAGCAGGTGCGCCCTGGGGCAACGCTGGGCGATATCGGCCATGCCGTGCAGGCCCATGCCGAGGCGGCGGGTTACAGCGTGGTGCGCGAGTATTGCGGCCACGGTATTGGCCAGCAGATGCATGAAGGGCCAGAGGTGCTGCACATTGGCCAGCGCGGCATGGGCATGAAGCTGAAACCGGGGATGGTGTTTACCATCGAGCCGATGATCAACCAGGGTGGCCGCGGCACGCGCGAGTTGAAGGATGGCTGGACGGTGATCACCCGGGACCACAGCTTGTCGGCGCAGTGGGAGCATACCGTGGCGGTGACTGAGGGTGGGTATGAGGTGCTGACATTGCGGGAGGAGGAACGGCGTGGCTGAAGCTGCGGCAAACGCGTGCAGGTAGGGGGACAAAATTCAGGCACAAAAAAAGCGACCCTAGGGTCGCTTTCTTTGTTACTTCCGGGTGTTCAGTGGGCCCTGGAAGTGGAATATGG
>NZ_JBYSYE010000080.1:0-9830 GCF_058782925.1 Pseudomonas sp. FW305-E2
AGGGCCGCCTGACTGGCAAGGCCCATGGCCAGGCCCAGCAAAGACAGTTTCATCATCAATTCCGTTTTGGGGCCTCTGCCGTATCCACGGTGATACGTGCGCGACCGAAGTTTTCAGGCGGCTATTGTTGTACGATTTGCAGGCAATTCTTCCAGCGGCGGATTATGCCTGAATATGTCGCCTGCGGATGAAGCCCCGAATGCTGGGATAACAACTATAAGAATGCTCAAGAGACCGACGGCATGACCCCCTTCGACGAATACCATCAACGGCAGATTGCCGAAGCCATTGCCCGTGCCGAACGGCGTACCGATGCCGAACTGGTGACGGTGCTTGCCCGTCGTGCCGACGATTATGCGTATTGGCCGTTGTTGTGGGCCGCCGTGCTGGCACTGACCGTGCCTGGTCTGTTGCACTGGCTGCTGGCTTGGCCCAGCGTGCGTGGCGTGCTGATGGGCAACGTGCTGCTGTTCGTCGTTTTGTGCCTGCTGCTGCGCAACCCGCGCCTGGCCGATTGGCTGATCCCCCGTGCCTTGCGCCGCTGGCGTGCCGCGCGCCTGGCCCGCCAGCAGTTTCGCGAGCAGAACCTGCAGCGCACAGCAGGCGCCACGGGCGTGCTGATTTTCGTCAGCGAGGCGGAGCGGCATGTGGAGATCCTGGTCGACCGGGGTATCGAACACTGCCTGGATGCCGAAGCCCGCGCGGCCATCGGTGCCCGCTTGGCCGAGCAGGTGCGCCAGGGCCGCACCTTGCAGGGCTTTGTCGAGTGCATTGAAGCGTGTGGCGAGCTGCTTAGCCAGCACGTGCCGCCAACCCATGCCCGCAACGAATTGCCCAACCGCTTGGTGATTCTCGACTGAAGGCGCGCCCAGCCTTGCTGGATTCCCTGTAGAAGCGGGCTTGCCCGCGAATCAGGCGACACGGTGTCTGCCACCGGCTTTGCCGGTGTTGCGGGCAAGCCCGCTCCCACAGGGGGCTTGCGGCACGTTAGAATAGGCGTTCCGCGACCCAAGGCCCCCTTTTTCATGTCCGCCAGTACTTCTGCCTCTTGCGCGCCGGATGCGCGCGCTCAGTTTCTCGACCTGCTGAACGCCGCCCTGCACGGCGAAACCCTGGTCAAGCTGGTGCTGGCGCGCCATGTCGGTGCCGACCAGACCTTGCAACGGATCATTGCCAAGCCGTTGCAGGTCAAGGGCCAGCCGTGCCTGTCGCTGGTCTACCGCCACCAGACCCGCGACATCACCCGCAACCTGCCGCTGGACCAGGCCAAGGTGCTGGTTGCCGAACTGCTGCCAGACAGCTTCCGCAATGCTCACCTGTTCGATGCTGACGGCGAAGTGCAGTTGACCTTCAGCAAGAAGGGCAAACCGATGCTCCAGCGCCACGGTGCCCAGGCACCGCGCGTGGCCGATGCGGGCAGCGGGCATGACCGCGAGAAGAAGCGTTATCTGGAGCTGTCGCGGCCGTTTCTGCGTGACCTCGGTGTGACCGACGCACAAGGCGCACTGATCCCGTCCATGTCACGCAAGTGGAAGCAGATCAACAAATTCATCGAGGTCTTCGATCACGCCCTGGCCAATGCACCGGTGTCGACGGAACAGGCGCTGCGGGTGGCCGACTTCGGTTCGGGCAAGGGCTACCTGACCTTTGCCATGCATGACTACCTGCGCAATAGTTTGGGCCGTGACGCACAGGTGACCGGCGTGGAGCTGCGCCAGGACATGGTCGACCTGTGCAACGCCGCGGCCGCACGCCTCGACCATCCGGGCCTGGAGTTCCAGTGTGGTGACGTACGCAGCGTGGTGCCTGAGGCCATCGAGGTGATGATCGCCTTGCATGCCTGTGACATCGCCACTGACTATGCCATCCACACCGGTATCCGCTGCAACGCCGCGATCATCATGTGCTCGCCGTGCTGCCACAAGCAGATCCGCCCGCAATTGCACAGCCCAGGGTTGCTGCAACCCATGCTGCAGTATGGCCTGCACCTGGGCCAGCAGGCCGAAATGCTGACCGACAGCCTGCGCGCGCTGTACCTGGAAGCCTGTGGCTATGAAACCAAGGTGTTCGAGTTCATCTCGCTGGAACACACCAACAAGAACAAGATGATTCTTGCGGTGAAACGGCGGCAGGCGGGGGATAACGGGGCGTTGCTGGAGAAGATTGCCCAGCTCAAGGCGTTCTATGGGGTGCAGGAGCATTGCCTGGAAACGTTGTTGCGCGCGGATGGGTTGCTCTGACGCCACCCACCGGTACGCCTGCCGGGCACCTTGTCAGCGCTGAGCAGAGGGCACTTCGATAGCCAATGCTGCCTGCCCCAACGGATGGGTGCTGGCATCGAAGAAATGCAGCACCGTCCCCGGCAAATCCCCGAAACGATCTGCAAAATGCTGCTTCTGATTGATCACCGACGCCTCGCCCAGCGGCCGAATGGCAATGGATAGCTGTTGCGGACGGGCTTGGCGCACAGCGTCGAGCAGGTGCCGGTCACTGCTGTCCAGATGCTGCCCGAACAGGCATATCCCTTGGTTTTCCTGCGCCAGCTGCCCCAGGCACCAGCTCAGATAGTCCGAGTTGCGGATAGCGCGCAGTTTCTCGTCGCTGCGGTCTTCGTTGACGAACAGCGGTACTTCACCCGGGATATTCACGGCAAACCCATCGAGCAGTTCGGCGCTTTCAGCGCTGCGCTGGCGGGTGGTGCCGTCGGGCAGCTTGAGCAGGTGCAGGCCGCCATGCAGGTGCAGCACCCGGGTGCCTTCGCTGCCGGTGCGTCGAACGTCGAAATAGCCTTGTTCGTCGAACAGTTCGGCGAAGCCATTCGGGGCGTGCTGCACGGCCCATGGCAGCACCAGGTCATAGTTGCTGGTGTAGACGCTTCGATAGCCGCGCAGGGCCTGATTGAGGGTTGCCAGGGTGGCCGGTGGCATCAGCGGCCAGGGCAGATGCACCGTGCGCACGGCGTGAATCAACGCTTCCTTGATCGAGTAGTAGCGGTTCAGCGGCGCGGTGGAGTTGATGGCCAGTGCGGCATTGGTACGCACGGTGGTGTTGAGGGCGCTGAGCACCGGCTCGAACAGTTCCGTGCCCAAGGACTTGAACAGTGCCTGGTCACTGACCGCCAGGCCTTTCTTGCGGCCTGCGCGTTGCGCTTGCTCGAACAGCGAGAAGTAGCCGAACGGCTTCCATACTGCGCGGCTTGCGCCATTGCCCAGCAGCAGGGCGTCGCAGGGGTGGCGGGCGGCGAGTTCTGGCCAGGGGGTAAGGGTGGCATCAAGTGCGGGCATGCTGGATCCGTTGGGTGGTGCGGGGAACGGGGCGACTTTAGCATGTCATGCGAGGTATGCGAGGGTTGGTGTCAAGGCGAGGTTTTGTGTTGCCTGTGCTGGCCCTTTCGCGGGTGAACCCGCCCCTACAAGTCCATGTAGGAGCGGGTTTACCCGCGAAAGGGCCAGCACAGGCGTAGCACGTTGAACAGGATGAAAGCCGCTAACCCTGTTCGGTCACTTGCACACTGCGGTTTCGGTTGCGCCACACGCGGTACGCACGAATCCCCGCGCGTACCGAGCCGAATAGCAGTTTTTCTTCCATGTCCCGCGCCATCCCCGAGCGCACCAGCATGCGCAGGAAAGTGCCACGGGCGCGGGCGATGGCGAAGAGGATGCCTTGAGCCGCCAGGGTGTCACGCACTTCGCGCAGGGCGGCGATGCCGCTGACATCAATGCTGGTTACCGCTTCGGCATCGAACAGCACGGCTTTAGGCTGGTCCTGGCTTTGCACGGCTTCTAGCAGGCGCATCTTGAAGTAGTCGGCATTGAAGAACAGGATGGCGTCGTCGAAGCGGTACACCACCAGGCCAGGCACGGTGCGGGCGTCTTTGAACTTGCGGATGTCCACCTGGCCTTCGGTGCCTGGCAGCCAGCCCAGTACGGCATCGGTGGGCTGATAGATGCTGTAAAGCAGGCGCAGGATCGCCAGGGTCACGGCAAACACGATGCCGGGCAGCACGCCCAGGCTCAGTACGCCCGCCGTGGTCAGCAGGCACAGCCAGAACTCGAAGCGGCTTAGACGCCGGATATGCCCCAGCGATTTGATGTCGATCAGCCCCCAGCCAGCCATCAGCAGCACGGCGCCCAGCGCAGCCTGCGGGATCCAGGCCATGGGTGCGGTGAAGAACAGCAGGATCAGGGCAATCACCAGTGCCGCGATGATGCCTACCAGCTGGCTTTTGCCACCGACCATGTCGTTGACTGCAGTGCGCGAGTCGGCACCGCTGATGGCAAAGCCCTGGGAAATCCCGGCCGCCAGGTTGCTCACGCCCAGGGCGACGAATTCGTGGTTGGCGTTGATCGCATAGCCATGCCGGGCGGCAAAGCTGCGTGCGGTAAGCATGGCGCTGCAGAAGCTGACGGTGGCGATACCCAGGGCGTCGCGCAGCAGGCTCTTCATTTCCGCCAGGTTGCTGTGTGGCCAGGCCAGTTGCGGGATGCCTGCAGGTACCGGCCCAAGGACGGCAACGCCGAAGCGGTCGAGGCCGAACAGGCCAACCAGCAGCATGAACAGCGCCACTACCGTGAGGGCTGCGGGCAGGCGCGGGTAGCGCCGTGGCAGCCAGATGAGCAGGCCCAGGGCGGCCAGGCCGATGATCAATGTGACCCAGTGAATTTCCCCCAGGCGCTGGAAGAAGTTGATCAGGCTGAGGATGAAACCGTCGCCCTCGATCTGGAAGCCCACCACCTTGGACAGCTGCCCGGCGATCAGGCTCAGGCCGATACCGTTGAGGTAGCCGATCAGGATCGGCCGCGAGAAGAAGCTGGCGATGAATCCGGCGCGCGCCAGGCCCGCGGCAATCAGCATCACGCCGACCAGCACGGTGACGATCACCGACAGTTCGACGATGCGCTGCGGGTCACCCAGGGCCAGCGGTGCCACGGCACCGGCGATCATCGCGCAGGTGGCGGCGTCGGGGCCGACCATCAGCTGGCGCGAGCTACCGATCAGCGCATAGACCATCATCGGTAGCACACAGGCGTACAGGCCATATTGCGGCGGCAGCCCGACGATCTGCGCATAGGCAATGGCAATGGGAATCTGGATCGCGGCTACCGACAGGCCCGCTTGCAGATCGGCGTGGAACCATTCACGGCGGTAGTGCAGCAGGTTGGCAAGGCCTGGTAGCCAGCGGGAGAGAAACATGCGTTGTCCTTTCGAATGGTTTCACGAATCCATTGAGCCTATCCGCCACAAGCCGTTTCGCTTGCGCATGCAAAGGCCCGATGCGCATTGAAGCGGATCGGTGGGTAAATGGCCATGGGCCAGGTCAAGGCAGGGTGAAAAACGAAAAAAGGAGCCTTGGCTCCTTTTGACTGCGATGACGTTGCTGGAACGCCATGCGGGAATGCGATGTGGAGCGGGTAGAGGGAATCGAACCCTCAACTAAAGCTTGGGAAGCTTTCGTTTTGCCACTAAACTATACCCGCATCTGAGCTCGACTTTTTACCAGAACCGTCAGCGAATTAGAAGCCCAAGTTATAAAAAAGCTTGTCGGCGCCCTGTGACCTGCGGGTATTGGCTACAAGGCGCCGAGCCGCTCAGATGGCAAATGCATGCTGCCCCTGTTGCACGGGTTGGTAACGTTGGCGGGGTTCACGCACGGTTGGCTTGAGGAACCCCAGCATGACACTGCGGGTGTTCTCGCAGGCGGTCTTGTTCTCCATGTCCAGGAAGTGGCCCGCATCGCGGATCACGCTGAACTGGCTTCTGCCCACATGCTTGCTGAACTGCCGCGCATCTTCGACCGTGGTGTACTCGTCGCGTTCGCCGTTGATGAACAACACCGGGATGTTGATATTGCGCGCGCCTTGCAGCGCACGTTCCAGGTCGTGCTCCAGCACTTGGTTGATGTGGAAGTGCATCTGTGCGTACTCGTGGCTGTCCAGGCTGCTCACATGGCGGTAGTTGAAGCGTTTGAACAGCGACGGCAAGTGCTTGCCGATGGTGTCATTGACCAGGTTGCCGACCTGATAACGGTCGCAGGCGGCCAGGTACTGGCAGCCACGGTCCAGATAGTCGCGCATTGGCTCGTTGATCACTGGCGAGAACGAACTCACCACTGCCTTCTTCACGTACCGCGGCTGGTGCGCCAGCGCCAGCAGCGTGCTTGCGCCACCCCATGAAAAAGACATCACGTGGTCTGCCTGGAAGTGCTCGATCAGCTCAAGGAGGATATGCGCCTCGGTCTCCTTGCTGATCAGCCGTTCCTGACGGTTGTGCGGCTTGGACTTGCCTGAATACGGCTGGTCGAACAGCACCACGTTGAACTGTGGGTGCAGGTTACGTACCGTCTGGGCGAACGAGGCCGTGGTGGCCAGCGAGCCGTTGATCAGGATGATCGTGTTTTCGGCCGCATCCGCGCGATAGAACTCCGTGTAAACCCGATACTGACCTTGGATATCAAGTACAGCGATTTCTGGCCTCATGTCATCGACTCCTGGCGCAAAAAGGGTATTCGCGTCACCTAGGGTGCACGTTCTTTATGACAGGTAGGCATTTGCCTGAAGATAAACCGGGGGCCCTGTGTCGATCCTTGGCACGTGCGTCGACGGTATTGTTTTTGGCGGGCAATTTGCCGTGCCCCAAGGCATCTAGGCTTTGGGTGGCCGGCAAAAAGTGTCACTGGCTGCAGGTGTGACTTGGTAGTCACATGCAGACTGACGATTTGGATTCAAGCAGTGGGTTGGGGATCGCGCAAGTGCCGTTCGGTAAGTAATGTGACTTTTGTCGCTGAGCGGTCGTGTGACGACACGGGCTGTCTGTCACGCCTGGACAGTGGCTATCTCATTGGCCGTCAGTTCACGATACTCCCCCGGCGCCAACCCCGGATCCAGCCGGATCGCTCCCATGCTCTCCCGATGCAGCCCCACCACCTTGTTGTTGAAGTGCCCGAACATGCGTTTGACCTGGTGGTACCGCCCCTCGACGATTGCCAACCGGGCTCGGTGGGGGCCGAGGATCTCCAGCCGGGCTGGTTGGGTGGTGAGGTCTTCGAAGGCAAAATAGAAACCCTCGCGAAACTTGGCCACATAGTGCTCGCCAATCTCGTCCTCGGTGTCCACCAGATAATGCTTGGGCAGCTTTGTGGCAGGCTGGGTCAGGCGCCGTGACCACTGGCCATCGTTGGTCAGGATCATCAGGCCGGTGGTGTTGAAATCCAGGCGCCCGGCTATGTGCAGGTCATCTCGCAACGCCGTGGGCAGCAGGTCGAGAACGGTACGGTGTTGCGGATCGTGGGTGGCGCTTACGCAGCCAGTGGGCTTGTACAGCATCAGGTAGCGGGCCGGCCGGCCGGCCTGCAGCAGTTGCTCATCCAGCTCTACGCGGCTGAATTCACGCACGTCGGTCAGCGGGTCACTGGCGACCTTGCCGTCCACCCGCACGCGGCGTTGCGCCAGCATCAGGCGAACTTGCTGGCGGTTGTAGCTGGGCAGGTTGGCGAGGAAACGGTCAAGGCGCATGGCAACGATCAGTGGGCAGCGGATGGACGGAGCTGTTCTTCAACGGCGGCGCAGCGCGGGCACAGACAGGCCTTGTTACGCAGTTCATCGGGCAGGGCCTGAAGCACGGCCGGGTCGATGGTCACGCTGTAGCACCAACACGCCTGGGTGGCACGGCGTGGGTCGGCCAGGCTGCACTGGTTGAGGGCACCGCAAGCGGGGCAGTGTTGCTTGTCATTCATGGCGGGTTTCACTGCAGACGCGGTTGCGGCCAGCCTGCTTGGCACGATAAAGCGCGCGGTCGGCGCGGGTCAGCAGGGCGTGCAGGGTATCCCCCGGTTGCAGGCTGCTCAGGCCGATGCTGGTGGTCAGTCGCAGCGGCTGGTTGTCGTAACTGAAGGTCAGCTGTTCGGTGCGTCGCCGGATCTTTTCCGCCACCTCGACGGCCTGGCCGCCTTCAGCTTCGCGCAGCAGCACGATGAATTCCTCACCGCCCCAGCGGCACAGTATATCTGACTGACGCAGGCTGCCTTGCAGCACATTGGCGAATTGGCGTAGCACTTCGTCACCTGCCAGGTGGCCGTGGTTGTCGTTCAACGCCTTGAAGTGGTCCAGATCAATCAGCAAGGCCACCAGAGGGCTACTGTCGCGCCGGGCTTCTCGCAGCGCCTGGGCGGCGAGCAGGTCGAAGCTGCGCCGGTTGTGCAAGCCGGTGAGGCTGTCGAGCGTGGCCAAGGCTTCGGTGCTGGCCTGGTGGCGGCGGACCATGGCATGCACCAGTGCCAGCACCACCAGGGTGATCATCGTACAGATCGCCAGGTTCAGGTACAGCGCGTGGCGAATGCGGTCGAGGACGCCGGTTTCGCGTTTGTCCACCAACAGGTACCAGTCCAGTTCGGGCAGGTGGCGAACGTTGAGAAAGTGGCTGTGGTTTTCGCTGTCATGGTACTCGTGGCTGCCTTCGCCCGGCACCCTCTGCTCGGCCAGCATGGCCTTCAGCTCAGAGTTGTCGCTGAGTGACTGGCCGACTTGCAAACCATGCGGGCCACCCTCGGAGCCGGTCAACAGCACCTTGCCTTTGGCATCGGTGAATAGCACCGCGCGTTGGTAGCGGCGTTGGTACTGATCGATCAGCTTGACCACCGACGATACGCTCAGCCCTACGCCTGCCGCGCCGATGAAGCGCTGCTGGTAGTCGTGCACCTGGTAGTTGATGAACACGGTCAGGCTGTCCTGGTTGGCCATGTCCAGGTCGACGTTGATCTCATAAGGGGCCTTGAGTTCACGCAGACGGAAATACCAGGCATCACGCCAGGTGCCCGGTTCGACGTGCTTGAGCACGCCTTTGGCCTGGTAGTAGGTCCGCGTGCGATCGGACACGAAAAAGGACGTGAAGATGTCCTGCTTGCCCATGACCTCGCTCAGGTAGCGGGTCATGCGTTCGGTATTCTGCTCGCCGGACAGCACCCAGTCGCGCAGGAAGGTGTCCTGGGCCATCATCGAGGCGATCAGCACCGGGCGGATCAGGTCTTTCTGAATTTCCGAGTAGACAGTGTCGGAGGTCAGCGGCAATTCGGTATTGATGATGCCGTCGCGGATGGCGCTGCGAGAGGAGAAGTAGCTGAGCAGCGAGGTGGCCAGGAAGCCGCAGGCCAGTAACACGAGCAGGGTAACGATCAGCGAGCGTTGCGAGAACAGAGCGGAACGTAAGGGCATGATCTTCCCGTGATGTGTGCCGAGCCGCTTATTCTAGTGAGATGACCAGCAAATGACTGCAAGTTTTTCAGGGTTATTTCACCTGTATCAAGTTATTGCAGAAATGGCACTGAACCTGCGCGCCACTGTCTTATTCAGTGTCGATTGACGCATCTCGTCTCGACGCTCGCCAGCGCCGCTGTTCGGGCACTCCCGCGGTCCAGGAGGCCGCCATGTCCTATCGAATCCTGTTGATCACCCTGCTGGGGCTGATGACTTCGGCCTGCGCCCCATACTACGAGCGCGGGGGCTATTACCGTTCGGACTACTACTCCACCGACCGCTATGTGGCGCCGGGGTATTACCGCTATGACCGGTACTATGTGGCGCCAGCCCCGCGCTATTACTATCAGCCTGCCCCCCGTTACTACCATGGGGCGGCCCCTGCGCCCTATTACCGGCCATATTCGCAGCCGAGGATGAACCAGTGGCATGGCAACCCGCGCTATGACTACGGCAATCGCCAGCGGCAAGACTACCGGCAGGACCGGGATCGCCATGACTATCGCAATGACAGCCAGCGTTACCGGCAGGGCGACCGGCACTCCAATCGGCAGGTTGACGACCGCGGGCGCTGGGACGGGC
>NZ_JBYSYE010000081.1:0-9694 GCF_058782925.1 Pseudomonas sp. FW305-E2
CCCTGCAACTGCCCTGGGAAACCACCCACCCCGAACTCGCCACCCACCTGCGCCAATGTTCCCTGGCAGACGCCGAAGCCGACAGCGCCGCTGACCGCTTGCCCGCGCCCTTCCCGCAACTGGCCGAACAAGTCCAAAAGCTCGCCGCCCTCGGCAGCCTCCCTCAGACTGACCTGCCACCCGCCGCCCACCGCCTGGACGTCGCCGTCCCCGGCCGCAAATGGCAACAGATCGAAGCCTTCGCCAGCCACCTGGCCTTCCGCGAGCAGCCCCGGCACTGGCTGGACTGGTGTTCTGGCAAAGGCCACCTCGGCCGTCGCCTGCTGCAACCTGGGCAACACCTGACCTGCCTGGAGTACGACGCCGACCTGGTCGCTGCCGGTCAGGCCCTGAGTGCACACCACCACTTGCAAGCACAGCACGTACATCAGGATGTGATGGCCAGCGACAGCGCTCGCCACCTGGCTGACGATAAAAGCGTGGTTGCCTTGCATGCCTGTGGCGATCTGCATGTACGCCTGCTGCAACTGGCCAGCCAGCAAGGTTGCCGGCAACTGGCCATAGCCCCCTGCTGCTACAACCGCATCGCCGCGCAGCAATACCAGGCGTTATCCACAGCCGCGCAGGCGTCGAGCCTGCAGCTGTCGCTGGACGACCTGGGCCTGCCCTTGAGCGAAACCGTCACTGCCGGCGCCCGCGTGCGGCGCCAGCGCGACACCTCGATGGCCCGGCGCCTCGGCTTCGACCTGCTGCAACGCCAGCAGCGCCAGAGCGATGAATACCTGCCGACGCCTTCCCTGCCGGTGGCCTGGCTGGAGAAGCCCTTCGAGCAATACTGCCGTGACCTGGCTGAACTGAAGCAATTGCCAGTGAGCGGCAACCCGGACTGGGCAATGCTGGAAGCTGCGGGCTGGCAACGCCTGGCCGAGGTTCGGAACCTGGAGCGCGTACGCAACCTGTTCCGTCGGCCACTGGAGCTGTGGCTGGTACTCGATCGCGCCCTGTTCCTCGAAGAACAAGGCTATGACGTGCGCCTGGGCCTGTTTTGCGATTACCCACTGACCCCGCGCAACCTGCTCATTCTCGCGGAACGCGACGGTTAGCCGCAGCACAGCCTGTGGATAAGTCTGTGAACAAGCTTGTGATTACCTGTTGGATCCAAGCGCTATTTCAAGCGCTTGGCTTATTCCTGCTTGCGGCTACAGCCCAGTAAAAACAGGCGTTTGCGCAAAGACCAGCGGCGTAGCGATCCGGCATGCCTTTCGCTCAGGTCTCCGATGCCACTTGTGCATAAACATTTCTTGTGGTTGACGCAAGCGGCTTTTGTGGGAGCGGCCTTGCGTCGCGAAAGGGCCGCAAAGCAGCCCCGGCGATTTCAGAGATTGTGCCGAAAACGGGGGCCGCTTTGCGGCCCTTTCGCGACGCAAGGCCGCTCCCACAAATGACCGCGTCAATGCCTAATGCGCCTTGCCCTTGGCGATCTCGATATCGTTCATCAGCGCCTTGGCCATGTCGCACAGGTAATCGGCAGCCCCCAGGAATTTATGGTCGTCCTCCATATCGCCCTCGCGCACCAGGTGCTTGATGTAGCCCATCAGGATCGAGACATGCTCGTAGGCCGCGTCGACGGGAACGCCGGGCTCTACGCGCAGGAGATTGAGGGATGGGTTACCGGCTGCGAGGAAGGTTTCCACGCCTGCGGTTGTGATTGGTTTGGGGGTGTTATCTGGCGGAAGGCTTTTCAATTTTTCGAACTCCTATATTCCTCAAGGAGTTGCAGCATTCATTCTTTCTCACCGGAACAAATGGCGGCAACCGTGCACAGGGTGAGAAACCGAGTGAATATAGGAAGCCTCGGCCAGACCGAAGTCTGCCCGCGCACGGTCGCCATTATGCAGCCGCTAAATTCGTAGTCGGGTTCTCACACCCGGTCGCCAGAGCGACCCGCAAACGGTATCTGTGAGCCCTTTCCCCAACAACAGCGTTACTTCGACGGCGCGCGTAGGATACTTCCGAAGCATCCAAATGCTGAAGCTTTTAGCCCCATGGTTCAGAATTGCCTTACACAGATAACCCGGCTTACCCGCCCCCGTGTAGGAGCGGGTTCACCCGCGAAGAGGCCAGACCAGACAACACAAGGCTAATGCTCCACCCTTGCAACGGTGTATCATCCGCCCCCCAAATCATTAAAAAGTGACGTCGCGCGCTGCCCGCCAGCCCCGCGACCTTCTGGCGTTGCGCCAGAACCGACAATGGACCACCGGACCTGAGCATCGTGACCCGAGCCAACCCCCTCGCCCTGCTGACCTTCGCCCTGGCCCTGACCGGCTGTGCCGGCGGCACCTCGCCCCACCCCAACAGCAACCTGGGGTGGAACCACCCCGGCATGCAGCTGGGCGGCGACAACGGCCTGCCCCTGCGCACAGAAGCCCCATGCCGCAAGCGCGGCTGCGACAACGACAAGCTGTTCTTCAACCCGGTAAAAGCGAGCCTAGCGTCACCACCATGCACCGCGGCTGGTAGGAAAATTCTTCTTTTGGGCCGGTGACTTAGGTCTTTTGCGAACATTCGCAAGGAAGTGGTTTACAGGCGCCAAACGATCGCTATAATGACGCCCCATTGCCGGTATAGCTCAGATGGTAGAGCAACTGACTTGTAATCAGTAGGTCCCGGGTTCGATTCCTGGTGCCGGCACCATACGCAGTATCAAAAAAGGCTCACCGAAAGGTGGGCCTTTTTTGTTTTCCCCCCGCAGCCCCCAATCCCCTGCCTTCCAGATGCCCTGAAGCCACCACGATCGGTGTAGGAGCTGGCTTGCCTGCGATGGGCTGCGCAGCAGCCCCAACCCCCCCCCAAGCAGATGCAATTCTCTGATCACAGCCCAGCTCAAAAACAGACACACCCTCCAACACAAACGCTTTGACTCGCCAACCAATCCCCACTACGATTTATCGCAAATTTTAGATATTTCTGCCGAGGCAAGCCAATGGCGCTTCAATTCCACGAAAGCCCTTTCCACGCCACCCACGACGCAGATACCGCCAGCAAAATGGCCTTGAAAATGGACTTGTCCATTTTCATCACTGACTGCATCAAAAAAATGGGCCTCAAGCAGCATGATGCCGCGGCCAAGTTGAACGTGACCCAATCCCGCATATCCGAGCTTGCAAATGGCAAGATCGAGAAATTCACCTTGGACGCCATGATGGACATGCTGGACAAGCTCGGCTTTCGCACAACCCTGACCCTGCCCTCGAACGATGCCGGTTCACCGCCCCAGATCGTGATCACCCAAACGCCTGGCAGCTAAACCCTGTATCCCATTTTTCTCAGTTCTTGCTTCAACTCTTTCATCCGCTGTTCGGCGACCTGCATCGCGTGCCGGTCGGACCTGTTGGTCGTTTTTACGAACGAATGCAACACGACGACCATGTCTGCAAATTTGGCCACATACACGCATCGGAATGCAGGGCTGCCGTTGATGATGAGCTCAATCGCACCCGTCCCCACCGATTCCGTCAACGACTTGATCGGCCGCTCTGGGTCCTGGCCATACTGGATGCGTCGCAGGTCTTTACCAAAATCGTCCTGAACGTCCTTGGGAAGGTCTTTATATTCACGCTCAGCAGCTGCACTCACAAACGCAAACTTTTTCAACGGTCTACCCACGGCGAGATTCTGGATTGGGGACGGCATGGATGCCAGGAGGAGGGAATCTAGCGCAGTGGCTTGCAGTTGGCGGAATTAGAAATGTTTCGCGGTTTGACCCTGAAATATCGTGTTTCTCTCGCCCGCTGAAATCAGTTCGACCTCATTTGGGGCCGGTTACATTCACGTTGTACCCCGCCGCATGCAGTGGCCTTGCTTGGGCAGATCCACACGATCACTGGCAAGTTCGACATGGTGTTCGCGGGGGTTGCCGTACTCAGAACAATGGGCTACGACACCAAGGTGGATATCTGCGGCCACGGGTTCCGAGCCATGGCGTGCAGTGCGCTGGTCGAGTCCGGGCTGTGGTCAGAGACCGCCATCGAACGGCAGATGAGCCACAAGGAACGCAACAACGTGCGGGCCGCTTATACCCACAAGGCCGAGTTCCTCGAAGAGCGCCGGATGATCATGACCTGGTGGAGCCGGTTTCTGGAGGCGAACCGCGAGGACCATGTGACGCCGCATGAGTTTGCCAAGCAAACGGGCGAGAACGTCACGCGCCTTCGCAGTGCCAAGAGGACCGAGTAACCCGCCGCACCACCGCATCAAACTCGCTGTGAAGTTACCCACAGCACCGCATGAAGCTCCTCCGCGCAGGTCCTTTCAAACGGGGCTGCAAAGCCGCCCCGTTTGAAAGGACCATACCTAAGAAAAAACTGCTGGCACAGCTTAGTCTGTGGAAAACCACTGATGTCCACCGGGGGATAGTTTTATCCACAGGCGCTAAATCCCTGATATCGCGCGGCTTGACGAATATTGTCCACAAGCGTAGACCAGGAGTCGCAAGAGCTGTCGATGACAGCACCCAGGTGACCCGAACCTTGAAGGTCACGCCGCTCCCGCGGTGGTTCACCCGCAAGTACGATTCGCGTCCGGCAGCTCGTACGGTCACTACCCATGTGATGGATGCCAACTCAATATCGTTGCCCCTGCGGCAACCACCCTACCCGTCTGCTCAGCAGCAACCTATCCGCTTGGCCATTTCGCGTGCGCCAACCTACGCCCGTCTCTTTCACCGGAAAGAGACGGGCGCTTCTAACACTGCTGCAGCCCTGATCGCACATGGCTCAGCCGCAATTCCCCTCGTGACAATTGGCGTGACAAACGCCGATGTCACCAGCAACAGCCATGCAGATGATGGTGCCGCAGACCAAGGAATGGACTGCACCTGACTGACAGTCAGGCATGCCCCGGTCACCGCATCGCTGCGTTAACCCGGCTCAGGATCTCGCGGCACTGGTCTCGTCAGCCAATGCAGCCTCCACCCGCCCACCGGTAACGGTGTTCAGGAGGCCAGATCATGAGATGCCCTTGCTCCCGGACGTAAGGAGCCGCCAGTCCCGCGTTAGAGGACATCCCCACAGGTCGCAGGGGCCTTGATCCCTGATAACACTCAGCATTCTTGGCGGGATGACGTGGGGCGAGGATTGGAGAACGGCAGAGGAGGTGACCGACATGGCATTGGTAGGTAGACGCGATGGTCGCAATTTCGGTTATGGCAGGCAATTGAGCTACGCAGGGCGGCAGGCGCTGAACGATATGTTCGGCGGTGGCCACTACGGCACGGTCAAAGCGCACTGTGACCGGTGGCAGGCATTCGTGAAGTGGTGCCGCTCCGAACAAGGGCCCGCCATTAATGATGCGCGACAGATTGATCGGAAGGTGTTGGCCGACTACGCGGCATATCTGCGTGATGTGGTTAGGCGCGGTGACCTCGCGGTCAGCACCGCACAAAACCGGCTATCCAGCGTTAACAGGACCATGGCGGCGCTTCGCGGTGATCAGTACGTGAAATTGCTCAGTCCGAGCAAGGCGTTGGGTATGCAGCGCACCGGAGTTCGACACGAAGTACCGCAGGGCCAAGACCGCGCACAGGTTAAGCAGATCTTCGATGCGCTTTGTCGCCAACATCAGCTACGGGCCGCCGCGATTGTTCTGTTGGCCAGAGCCACCGGAATGCGCTTGCGCGAGGCCATCTTGGCTGACCTGCCAAGGCTAAGCCGTGAGGCTAACGACCTAGGCAGGATCAACATTCAGGATGGTACCAAAGGCGGCCGCTCCGGTGCCTCCGCCCCCCGGTGGATCAGGGTAGATGACGATGTTCGCGAAGCTCTTAGATTTGCAGAGCAGATATCACCTGTGGCCAGCCGCAACATGATTGCACCACACGAAAGCTACCGTGATGTTTTGCAGGGAACAATCCGTCCGACGCGGGACGTCCTCCATGGCCACAACCTAAAAGGCTTTCATGAGCTTCGGGCGGCGTTCGCGTGTGAACGCTATGAACAAATCACCCAATACCGCGCACCGATCAACGGCGGCCAATGTTGCCAGGCAGATAGGCACCTTGATCATGAGGCCCGGAGGCAAATCAGCTATGAGTTGGGGCATGCCCGGATCGACGTGGTCGCGGCCTATCTTGGCGCATGGACATGAGTATGCCATTCGATATGGACCTGTTCCTTGAGGGTGTGCTGATCGGATCGCACGCAACGCGGCAACGTCATCTGAGCCAAGCAAAAATGATTCAAGCTGCAATCGCAAAGCGCTGGCAGCGAGAATCCCCTTGGACTTGGCAAAGAAAACATGTTGCTTGGTTTCTCGAGCATTACATGCGTCGACGCTGTGAGGCTACGAGGTATTACTACGTGCTAACGGTTAGGTTGCTCGCTCGAAGGTTAGGAAGATCATGGGTATTCACTCTGTGATCGGGACCTGATGCTGATAATCACCTGCGGCATCAACCGGGTGGGATCAGCCACACGAACGCACGTAGAAATTGGACGGTCCCTATTCCCACGCCCATGGCTGGGAAGCTGATACCGCCTCAACCTGACACTGGACATCACAGATCGTCAAGTAATTTAGCTAAAATGCGGAATGGAAATGGTTTACGCCCGCATAATGTTTTATGATCTTCAACCAAAACCCAAACCGCTAAAGGAGTGCTAAAGCGATGAAGTTTTTCTCGACACCGCCAAGATGGGAAGAATATAAAGACTTCTATCAGCTAACTATCTTTAGATACCTAGCGATGTGGTTCTCGATAGTGCCACTTATAGCAGGGCTATTGTCGGGGCTTCCAGACCCATTACCGATCAATGTAGCTGGCAATGTTTACCATATAAGCCTGGAGCTTCCATTCAACTGGAAAATCTTATGGCTGTCATCTTTTATTTTTTTAATTTCCTTTGGCCTGTACTCATATAAGTGCCCTCCATTCATAAAAAAATACAATCAGTTCTCCGACTACTTGGCTTATTGCCACGACAAAAGATGGATGGCTTGGTTAATTAAGGATTTATTTGACTCCAATGTTGATTTCAAGAAATTCAGAGACAGGATGCTAGAAAAAGGGTACGCTGAAAAGGCTTCTGCTAGCTTTCAAAAAACCAATCAAAACCCAATTGTACTTGAGAAGCAGACTCTCGTTTACATAGAGGTTGATGGAGAAGTTTATACTTCTGCGTTTCCTATTAAAGGATCAGCCGATGAGGCTAACGAAGCAGAGCGTGGAGTTTTTTGGGAAATTTTCGGACGTTACTCCAGCTCAAATTATGCCTGCCGAATCATCATTAGAATTTTGCTCCTAATCAGTGCTCTGCTATTTACAATTGTACTTCTTCAAAATATCTATGCTGGATTAACTTATCTTGCACCCTCGCTTAAAAATGGATTTACCGTACTTAAAGGCTGTATTGGTAGCTTGCTGTGAGAAAAACATATAAATATTCAACATCACTGACAAGCCAACTTGCTTTTTGCGCAACGCCACTCAGGCTTGACAGTTACAACAATTGCCAGTTCAATTGTGGATATTGCTTTGCTAGAACCAGGGCTGGCTTTGGTCGCGATGAAAAATTGCAGTTTGCAAGCCCAGATGCACTAAGAAAAAGGATGAAGCGTGTATCGACAGGCATAATAAAATCCGCCCTTGATGAGTTCATTTCAAGGCGCATACCATTCCAAATGGGCGGAATGTCTGATCCATTTTCTCCCATAGAGGTGAAGGAGAAAAGGACTTTACAATTTATTCGAATTCTAAACGAATACGACTATCCTTTTATTGTGAGCACAAAAAGTAACTTGGCAGGCACTATAGAGTACTCCTCCGCATTAAGCGAAGCTAACGCATACGTGCGCTTCTCTACCACAGTAGTTGACGAAAGATCGAGATCAGGCCTTGACAAGGGATGCGCATCAATATCTGAAATATCATATGCTGCGGAAAGGCTTTCTTCTCTTGGCGTACCTATAAGCTTTAGATTTCAACCGATAATTCCAGGGCACGAGCGCAATTCAGAGAGTTTACTGTCAACAGCATTTAATTGCGGAGTAAAACATGTTTCAGCTGAATATCTAAAAGTCCCACTCGAAGCAAACACCAAATTCAGTCAAGAACTTATAGACTTACTAGGTGGCGATCCGGTTTCCGTTTATATGGCGCTCGGCTCTCGAAAACAAGGCAGTGAGTATTCACTACCCTTATCTTATCGGTCAAGCCACTTGATTTCCATGAGAAATAAGTCAAAGTCTCTCGGTATGACTTTTGGATTTGCAGACAACGAACTGCTGCTTCATTCAGATGGCGACTCATGTTGCAGTGCATCCAATCTATATTTAAGGGGAGCGAATTTTTTTGGTGCCAACATCGTATCTCTGGCAAAGAAAAAACAAGTCGGCGAAAGCATTTATTTTTCTGAGCTTGCCTCTCAATGGATGCCTGTACACTCATTAAATTCCTACCTAAATTCGAAATCACGCTTGAAGGCAGCGCAAGATGAGCCCGTAAAGTGGTTATCTTATTTGCGCAAGATTTGGCTAGGTGAGCATGGTCAGTACTCACCGCTTTTTTTTGATGGCATATCCTCAACAGGTGTTCTAGATGAATTTGGGATGCCAATTTACATCAGGAGCATTAGTGACTTTCAGGCAGAACTATTTAGCAAGGAGCCGCATAGAATACAATCTCTCTCAGATAAGACGGAATTTCTGCAACTGGCGTGACCATCAACAAAATCCGATGCACACCAGAATGCCTTGCCATTCCATTGCAACATATCAGTAAATATCGTCATGAGTTGTTCCTGATAAAGGAGAGGCAATAAATGGAAGCTGCTATATTCGGATTCATAGGCGCTTTGATGGGAGCCGTTCTCGGTTTTATAGGATCTCTCATTAGTACTTTTGGGAAATCAAAGGATACCCAGCTTGATGTTCGCACGAAGGTGGTTACAAATGAGCGAGCACAATGGCGGAAGGATATGCGAGATCTAGCAGCAGCATATGTTGTTTTGTCCACTCACTTGGCCAACACATCTGACTCAAGCGCTGAAGATACAAATGAATTTGAGCGCACTCGGGTATTAATTCGGCTACGGCTCAACGCCCACCCCGATCATAAACTTGATGCAAAGCTTCTGCGTACGCTTCCCCTGATAGCCACGCACACAAAAAACAAAAATCTTGGCTCACTCAAAACGAGTATTGAGGAGTTTGAGCTGGACATGCAAACTCTTTTGAAACGCGAATGGGACAAATCAAAACGCGAAGCTGAAAGTGGAAATATTGCAAGTTCGGATAGGCATGCAGCCTGACGCTGAAGGCATAAATTTTTGCATTACACTGTGGAAGCATAATAGTCAGAAATTGACCGTATGAGTACTTGCCCCTAGGTAGTAATCGGCCTACGCCAAGCGCAGTGTACGCCAGTTGCTAGCGCTTAGCAGCTCGACAGTTTACCACCCTATTATGCGAGCATAAGTTGCGCCCACGCGCGAAGGAAGTGGATTTGAATTCGCCTATCTCGCTGCTTCCAAAGGAGCAAGTGTTAAAGGATAGTTTTAGAGATAGCAGTCCATGTCCATAACAATAAAACTCATAAGAATCTTATGCTTATAGACTTTTTCGATTCCTGGTGCCACCATACGCAGTATCAAAAATGCTCACCGAAAGATGAGCTTTTTTGTTTTCAGTGCCGTTA
>NZ_JBYSYE010000082.1:0-7726 GCF_058782925.1 Pseudomonas sp. FW305-E2
GCCTGGTCGCCAACGTTCAGCGGCAAGGCACCGAACACACTGCCAGCGGAAACCCGCTGCAGGCCGTTGACGCGAATGTCGGCGATCCTGAACGGTGAGGCCTGGGCCAGCGTGGCTTTCAGCAGCAGGATGGAGAGCAACAGGCGCGGGTAGTTCATCGGGGGTTCCAGACAAGCGGATTTGGAGGGAGGCGAGCGCGGGCAACCCGCAAGCAGCGGGCGATGAGGATACGGGCGGGCTGTGTACGGCGCGGTTAGCCGAGGGTAAAGATGTGTAAAGTCCGACCGGCCGGCGGTGACAGTGCCGGCGCGTAGGGCGATCATTACCCCCCCTGCAATTGCGATATCTGGCCCTGATGATCCCTGTGCTGCTGGTCGACGACGACCGCGAACTGACCGAAATGCTCTCTTTGTACCTGGCGCGCGAAGGCTTCCAGGCAACGGCCGTGGACACCGGCGAAGAAGGCGAGGCCCAGGCGTTGTCCGGTGACTTCCAGGTGGTGGTGCTGGACGTCATGCTGCCCGGCATTTCGGGCATCGAAGTGTTACGCCGCGTGCGCGCGCGCAGCCAGGTGCCGGTACTGCTGCTGACGGCCCGTGGCGACAACATCGACCGCATCGCCGGCCTGGAGCTGGGTGCCGACGACTATGTACCCAAGCCCAGCTCTCCTGGCGAGCTGGTGGCGCGCCTGCGGGCGATACTGCGCCGCGTGAAGCCACACCTGATGGGTGAAACCAGCGCGCCCGAGGTACCTGAACAGGTACGCAGCGGTGCATTGAAAATGTGGCCGGGGCGGCGCGAGGCACGCTGGGGCGCAGCCACGCTGGAATTGACCGGCTCCGAGTTCAGCCTGCTCGAAGCCCTGGCGCGCCAGGCCGGTCAGCTGGTCAGCAAGCAGGACCTGTCGCTCAATGCCCTGGGCCGGCCGCTGACCCGTTATGACCGACGCATCGACGTGCACGTCAGCAGCATCCGGCAAAAACTTGGCCCGCGTGCCGATGGCAGCAGCTGGATCCAGAGCGTGCGCGGCATGGGCTACATGCTGATCGTCGAATGATGCGCCGGCGTCTGTTCTGGAAGCTGTTCCTGGCGTTCTGGCTGGCCAACACCCTGACCTTCCTGGTGGGGGCGGGGGCCTTCATGCTCAATGAACTGCGCGGCGATACCCCCGGGCTGCGTTCGCTGCTGGCCACCGAGCTGCAATTGCTCGAACGGTATGGCGAGCGGGCCGGCCGCCAGTTGCTGGACGTGTCGCCACAGCCGCAGGATGTGCAAGTAGGCCTTTACGACGATCAAGGCCGCTTGCTGGCTGGCCAAACGGTGCACGTGGCGCGTTTCGAGCAGGCACTGCTCGACCGTGACGGCCGCCCGCTGGTGCTGCGCGCTTCGGTGGCCACCCGTGTCGGTATGGCACCGCGCCCACGCAACCTTGGCCCGTTCGTGACTGGGGCGGTGATGAGCGCGCTGTTCGCGCTGTTGTGCAGCTTTTACCTGACCCGGCCGCTGACCTGGCTGCGCGAGGCCATGGGCCAGGTTGCCCAAGGCCGTTTCGATGTGCGGGTCAGGCCGCGGCTGGGCAAGCGCCGTGACGAAATCGTCGACCTGGCCGAGGACTGTGACCGCATGGCCGGCCAGCTCAAGGCCCTGGTGCAGGCCCAGCAGAACCTGCTGCATGATATTTCCCATGAGCTGCGCTCACCGCTTACCCGCATGCATGCCGCCATCGGCCTGATGCGCCAGCAACCCGACCGGCCCGACATGCTGGAGCGGGTCGAGCGCGAGTCGCGGCGCATGGACGACCTGATCGAGCAACTGCTGACCCTGGCCCGTGCCCAGTCCCGTCAAGGCAACAATGACTTCGCCAGCGTGGATGTGGTCGAACTGCTGGCGCAGATCGTCGAGGATGCCCGTTTCGAGGCAGGCATGAAGCAGTGCCAGGTGTCCTTGCTGGCTCAGGGCGCGTTTCTCATGCATGGCCATGAAGAGCTCCTGTACCGGGCTTTCGAGAACGTCATCCGCAATGCCGTGCGCTACACCAAGCCCGGCACGGCGGTATTGGTGGAGGCCGCACCGGCACCAGGTGGGCAATGGTTGCAAGTGTGCGTCAGCGACCATGGCCCAGGCGTCGACCCGGCGCGCCTGCAGCGCATCTTCGAACCATTCGACCGTGGCACCGACAGCAGCGACGGCTTCGGCCTGGGGCTGGCGATCGCCCAGCGTGCCATCGCCTTGCACGGTGGCAGCATCACCGCGCTGGCCGCCGCCACAGGGGGCTTGCGGGTGCGCATCGAACTGCCGCAAGCCATTGCTACTTGAAGCCGGTGACCGCGTGGGGAACGTAAGGGGCCTGCAAGCGCGCCACCTCGTCCTCGCTCAGCTGCAGTGACAGTGCGCCCAGGGCATCGTCCAGGTGGGCGGGCTTCGAGGCGCCGACGATAGGGGCGCTAACGCCGGCCCTACCCAGCACCCAGGCCAGCGCAACCTGGGCCATCGGCACCCCCCGTTCGCTGGCGATCTGCTCGACCACATCGATTACCCGGCCGTCCTCCACCTCGGTCTTTTCATAGAACGATTGCCCGGACACATCGGTGCGCGTGCGTTGGGTTTGCTGCCCCTGCGGTCGTGTCAGGCGGCCGCGCGCCATCGGGCTCCAGGGCATCAGGCCGACGCCTTGATCCAGGCACAGCGGGATCATCTCTCGCTCTTCTTCGCGGTAGATCAGGTTGAGGTAGTTCTGCATCGACACGAAGCGGCTCCAGCCATGGCTGGCGGCTACCTGCTGCGCCTTGGCAAACTGCCAGGCATACATCGACGATGCACCGATGTAGCGCGCCTTGCCGGCCTTGACCACATCATGCAGAGCTTCCATTGTTTCCTCGATGGGGGTGTGGTAGTCCCAGCGGTGGATCTGGTAAAGGTCGACGTAGTCTGTGCCCAGGCGGCTGAGGCTGGCGTCGATGTTGGCCATGATCGCCTTGCGTGACAAGCCTTGCTCATTGGGCCGGCTGGCGCCTTCCCACATGTTGGCAGGGAAGAACACCTTGGTGGCGATCACGGTTTCTTCGCGGCGGGTAAACTCCCTCAGGAGTTTGCCGAGGATGATTTCCGAGGTGCCGGCGGAATAGCTGTTGGCAGTGTCGAAGAAGTTGATGCCTTGCTCGACGGCATGGCGGATGATCGGCCGGCTGGCGTCTTCGCCCAAGGTCCAGGGATGAGTGCCGGCGTCGGGGTCACCGAAGGTCATGCAGCCCAGGCACAGCCTTGAAATGTCCAGCCCAGTGCTACCCAGCTTTACGTACTGCATCGTCGTCTCCTTCAAGGGCGTGAGTGATGGAGTTAGCCTAACGCGGGCAGGGTTGTGCGAAAATTCCGTATTGATGCATGCGCCATCTGCAAGAATTCACAAGCGTAGCAGCGGCCGCACCTGTTGCTGAAGGAAGTCGGTAACCGCCTTGATCCGCGGTGTGGCGCGCACGTCTTCATGCACGGCCAGCCAGATTTCGATGCTCATTGTCTGTTGGGCGCTGCCTGCTTCTTTCAGACCGTGTTCCTGTGCCATGAACGCGGGCAGGCAGGCGATGCCGATGCCGCCGGCACAGGCTTGGGCCTGGATGCGCAGGTCATTGCTGTGCAATGCGAACGGCTGTTGGCCGGCCTGGAGGTTGAGCCATTGCTGTTGTGGGGAACGGGCTTGAGACTCGTCGTAGCCGATGTAGCGCCTGACCGTTGCGCTGGCCAGGTAACCGGGCGAGGCATACAGCCGGTAATCCAGGTGCCCCAGCAGGCTGACCACCAGAGTTGGCTCTGTCGGCCTCGCCAGGGCGATGCTGATGTCAGCTTCGCGGCGAACCAAGGATGCCTTGGATTTGCTGCCCACCAGCTTCAGGCGCAGCTGTGGGTAGCGCTGGTACAGCTCGCCCAGGCGCCGGGCGACGATGCTGCCCAGCAGCGCCGGTGGTGCCGAGAGCACCACTTCGCCTTCCACTGTCTGTTGGCCGGCGCTGGCGAAATGCGCCAGGGCAAAAGAGGACATGGCCATCTGCTCGGCGAGTTCCGCAACGCGTTGGCCTTCGTGGGTGAGGGCATAGGCGCGGGGACGTCGGTCGACCAGCTTGAGCTTGAGCGAAGCTTCGAGCGAGGCGATGCGCCGGGCCACGGTGGCGTGGTCGACACCCAGGGTCTTGGCAGCGGCCGACAGCGAGCCGGCCGAGCTGAAGGCGGAGAAATGGCGCAGGTCTTCCCAATCGAACATGAATGACTCGGCAGTGGCGGGTGCTAAAAGGGGTAGGGTAACCCTTTATGACCCTGCCGGCTTCAATGACCGCCTTTCATCCGCCGCGCCACCAGGTAGATGCCCAGGCCAACCAGCGCAGTCGCGGCGCCGATGTACCCGGTGCTGGTCCAGCCCATGCCGGCAGTGATCGCCATGCCTCCCAGCCATGGCCCCAGGGCATTGGCCAGGTTGAACGCCGCATGGTTCGACGCCGCTGCCAGGCTAGGTGCCTCATGGGCAATGTCCATGAGGCGGATCTGTAGCGGTGCCGCCAGCGCGATCATGGTGCCCACCAGGCCGATGCCCAGCAGCAGGCTCCACAGCGCCTGGGCGGCGAAGGTAAAGAACAGCAGCACGGCGACCGACCACATCAGTACCAAGCCCACGGCGCGGAACTGCAGGCGGTCGAACAGCTTGCCGCCAGCGATGTTGCCGACGATACCGCCCACGCCGAACGCCGCCAGACCAAACGGAATCCACTGTGGCGACACCTGGGTCACGTGCAGCATGGTCGGTGCCAGGTAGCTGAACACGCAGAACATGCCGGCAAAACCGATCGAAGCGATGGCCAGCGCCATCCATACCTGTGGGAGGGCAAAGGCCTGTAGCTCCTTGCGCGGGTCGCTGCGTGTTTCGTCGTGGCGCTGGGGCACGAAACGCCAGACCAGGGCGATGGTGCACAGGGCGATCGCGCCGACCAGCACGAATGCCGAACGCCAACCGAAGTACTGGCCCAGGAAAGTGGCAACCGGGTTGCCGAGCAACATGGCCAAGGTCAGGCCCATCATTACCCGGGCAACCGCCCCCGCGCGCTGATCCTTGGCGACCATGCTCGAGGCGACCACTGCGGCAATGCCGAAGTAGGCGCCGTGGGGCAGGCCGCTGATGAAACGAAATGTGACCAGGCCACCGAACGAGGGGGCAAAGGCCGTGGCCAGGTTGCCCACGGCATACAGCAGCATCAACAGCAGCAGCATGTGCTTGCGCAACAGTTTGGCACCGAGAATGGCCAGTGTCGGTGCGCCAACCATCACCCCCAGCGCATACGCGCTGATGGCATGGCCCACCTGCGGCTCGCTCAACTGCAAATTGCTGGCAATGTCGGGCATCAGGCCCATGATGGCGAATTCGCCGGTGCCGATGGCAAAGCTGCCCAGTGCCATGGCGGCTTCCATCTTGGCGACGGTGTGTTTACTGGGGAGCGGGGGGCGTTCCTGGACTGACATTTGTATCCCTATTGAAACATGCTGAAACGTTCAAGGCGGGATAATAGTCAATCGATGGCTGCAACGTCGAGGATGCTGCCCCGTCTGCCGCGACGTTGCAGCCCGTTTCCTGCTCAGTGCGGGCGCGCTTGCTACGCCCCTGGCTGAAGTGACGGGACCCTGTGGCAGCGGGTACGCCTGCTCTTTTAGACTGCGGGCGGTGACGCGCCAACGCTCGGCAAACGGTGAGTACACGCGCCACACATTCGGTTCACAAGGACAACTGCAATGTCAGATACCCCGCGCAACCCGCTGCTTATCGATGGGGCCGTCGGCCAGATCGAGCTGTTGATCGACTACCCCGACGGACCACTCAAAGGGCTGGTGCTGGTCAGCCATCCGCAACCGCTGCTGGGCGGTAGCCCACGGCATATCGTGCCACTGACCCTGGCACGGCAGCTGCGCGCAGCCGGCTGGCAAGTGGTACGGCCGAGCTTTCGTGGGGTGGGGCAGACGCAAGGCGCGCACGACCAGGGCATCGGTGAAGCCGAGGATTGCATCGCGGTCATCCGTCACTTCAACCAGCAACAGCCCGAGCTGCCGGTAGCGCTGGTCGGGTTTTCCTTTGGGGCCTACGTGTTCGCCCGGGTTGCCTGTGCGCTGGAAGGGCAGTTGCAGGCAGTCGCATTGATGGGGCTGCCGGTGGGGGATGTACCGGGAGGGCGCTATTACGAGCCATTGCCGCTGCCTGGGGATTGCCTGTTACTCCATGGTGAACAGGATGAAATGGCACCGCTGGCCAACCTGCTGCAATGGGCTGGCCCTGAGCAACGGGCAGTGTCGGTATACGCCGGTGCCAATCACTTTTTCAAAGGCTGCCTGGGGCGTGCCGCGGAGCAGGTGATTGCTCATCTCGCCCAGAAGACTGGCCCTCACCGCTCCAGGTAATGCGTCTGTGCAGCAAAGTCGATAAACCGCTTGCTGGCCAGCGACAGGTATTCCCCCGAGCGCCAGCACAAGCGGAAACTCATCTGCTGTGCTGGCCGGAACGGCACGCCGACGATGCCTGGCGTGCGTTGCTGCACCGAGCGCAGCAGGGTCGCCACCCCCATGTTGTCCAGCGCGGCCTGCACCACCAGCGAGACGAAGTTGCTCTGTAGCGCCACCTGGTAAGTGATGCCATGTTCGGCGAAGAACGCATCCAGAAGATGGCGTTGAACGAAGGTGCGATCGAACACCACCATGTCGGTATTGCGCAGGTCTTCGGCGGTGAGGTAGGCCTTACCGGCATAGGGGTGATCCGGGTGCATGCACGCCAGCATCTCGTCGCTGCCCAGCAGGATCGACTCCTTGTCGGGCGGTACACGCCGGGACTCCAGCAGCGCCAGGTCGATTTCCCGTTGCTCCAGGCGATGGCCAATGTCTTCGGCACTGCCTTCGAACACGGTCATGGCAATGCCCGGGTACGACTTGCGGAAGGCGTTCATCAACCCGGGGACGTAGTGCAGGCCGAACATCGGCGGGATACCCAGGCGCACTTCGCCGCGCTTGAGGTCGGCCATGTCGCGCAGTTCTTGCCGGGCAACGTCCATTTCGCGCAGGGCAGAGGCAATGCGCGGCAAGAACTGCTCGCCTTCTGCCGTGAGGATCACTTTGCGCGTGGTGCGGTTGAACAGGGTTACCCCCAGTTCTTCTTCCAGCCGGGTGACGGCCATGCTCAGCGCGGGCTGGGCGATGTGCAGGTGCTGCGCGGCCTTGGTGAAGCTGCCTTGCCGGACGATTTCGACACAGCAGCGCAATGCCTTGAGGTTCATTGAGGGGTGCTACCTTTCATGCGAGATGCATTCATAACGAACTGTGATGCTAAGCATCATAACAATATATTTATTATTATTAACCAGAGGGCCTACGATGCGCGCCACTGAGACATCCTGCAACATCTCAGTCACGCAGCTTAATAAATCTGCAATCCCACAAAGATTTTGAGGTAGTACCCCAAATGGCCAAGGCCGCCGATGTCGTTGTGCAATGCCTGGAAAACGAAGGTGTCGAGTATGTATTCGGCATTCCCGGTGAGGAAAACCTCGACCTGCTCGAATCCCTGCGCAAGTCGAAGATCAAGCTGGTACTGACCCGTCACGAGCAGTCTGCAGGTTTCATGGCTGCCACTTACGGTCGTCTGACCGGCAAGACCGGCGTCAGCCTGTCGACCCTCGGCCCTGGTGCCACCAACCTGGTGACCGCCAGC
>NZ_JBYSYE010000082.1:7824-9207 GCF_058782925.1 Pseudomonas sp. FW305-E2
CTACGGTCGTCTGACCGGCAAGACCGGCGTCAGCCTGTCGACCCTCGGCCCTGGTGCCACCAACCTGGTGACCGCCAGCGCCTACGCCTACCTGGGCGGCATGCCGATGATGATGATCACCGGGCAGAAGCCGATCAAGAAGTCCAAGCAGGGTCGCTTCCAGATCATTGACGTGTGCGGCATGATGGACCCCATCACCAAGTACACCCACCAGTTCGCCTCGGCCGACAACATCCCGGCCCGCATGCGCGAAGCCTTCCGCCTGGCCGAAGAAGAAAAGCCGGGTGCGGTGCACCTGGAGCTGCCGGAAGACATCGCCGCCGAGCAGACCGACGCGCTGCCGATCCCGCGCAGCCTGCACCGCCGCCCGCTGGCCGAGCACGTGGCCATTGAAGCTGCCGTCGAGAAACTGCAGAACGCGCGTAACCCGATCCTGGTGATCGGTGCCGGTGCCAACCGCAAGATGACCGCCAAGGTCCTCAAGCAACTGATCGACAAGACCGGCATCCCGTTCATCACCACCCAAATGGGTAAAGGCGTGGTCGACGAGCGCCACCCGCGCTTCCTTGGCAACGCTGCGCTGTCGTCGGGCGACTTCGTTCACCGCGCCGTCGAAGCCGCCGACCTGATCATCAACATCGGCCACGATGTGATCGAGAAGCCGCCGTTCTTCATGGTCCGTGGCGGCACCGAAGTCATCCACATCAACTTCCGCTCTGCCGAAGTCGATGCCGTGTACTTCCCGCAAGTAGAAGTGATCGGCGACATCGCCAACGCCGTGTGGCAGATCAGTGAAGCACTGAACGACACGTCGCACTGGGACTTCACCCGCCTGATGGCCATCCGTGAAGCCAACGAAGCACAGATCGCCGAAGGCGCCGACGACGACCGCTTCCCGGTCTACCCACAGCGCATGGTGGCTGACATCCGTCGTGTACTGCCGTCCGAAGGCATCGTCGCCCTGGACAACGGCATCTACAAGATCTGGTTCGCCCGCAACTACAAAGCGCACAAGCCAAACACCGTGCTGCTGGACAACGCCCTGGCGACCATGGGCGCTGGCCTGCCATCGGCAATGGCTGCGCACCTGGTGCACCCGGACCGCCCGGTAATCTCGGTGTGTGGTGACGGCGGCTTCATGATGAACAGCCAGGAACTGGAAACTGCAGTACGTCTGGGCATGCACATCACCGTGGTGATCCTGCGTGACGACGGCTACGGCATGATCCGCTGGAAGCAGGCCAACATGGGCTTCACCGATTTCGGCCTGGACTACGGCAACCCGGACTTCGTCAAGTATGCCGAAGCCTACGGCGCCAACGGCCACCGCGTGGAAAGCGCCGAAGGCCTGCTGCCGCTGCTGGAGCACTGCATCAAGACCCC
>NZ_JBYSYE010000083.1:0-9010 GCF_058782925.1 Pseudomonas sp. FW305-E2
GGGTGGGGCTGTTCCGCTTCAGCCTGATGGTGGTGCTGGCGGTGCTGGCGGTATTTGTCCTGGTCCAGGCGCAGCCCTACCGGATGGCGCGCCTTATTACGTTCACCGACCCCTGGGCCGATCAGTTCGGCTCCGGCTACCAGCTGACCCAGGCACTGATCGCCTTCGGCCGTGGCGAGTGGCTGGGCGTTGGCCTGGGCAACAGCGTGCAGAAGCAGTTCTACCTGCCTGAAGCGCACACCGACTTCGTGTTCTCGGTTCTGGCGGAAGAACTGGGCGTGGTCGGCTCGCTGCTGACCGTCGCGCTGTTTGTGTTCGTCACCGTGCGCGCCCTGTACATCGGCCTGTGGGCCGAGAAGGCCAAACAGTTCTTTGCCGCCTACATGGCGTTCGGCCTGGCTTTCCTGTGGATTGGCCAGTTCCTGATCAACATCGGTGTGAACGTCGGCCTGCTGCCGACCAAGGGCCTGACCCTGCCGTTTCTCAGTTACGGGGGGAGCTCGCTGGTGATCTGCTGCGCCTGCGTAGGCCTGTTGCTGCGCATCGAGTGGGAAAGTCGCACGCATCTGGGCAGTGAGGAGCACGAATTCAGCGAAAGCGATTTTGCCGAGGAGACCAGTCATGGCCGCTGAAGGCAAAAATGTATTGATCATGGCCGGCGGCACCGGGGGGCACGTATTCCCGGCGCTGGCCTGCGCCCGTGAGTTCCAGAAGCGCGGTTACAGCGTGCACTGGTTGGGCACCCCGCGTGGCATCGAGAACGAGTTGGTGCCACAGGCAGGTTTGCCATTGCATCTGATTCAGGTCAGCGGCTTGCGCGGCAAGGGCAAGCTGTCGTTGCTCAAGGCGCCTTTCACGTTGGTCAAGGCCGTGCTGCAGGCACGGCGCATCATTCGCCAGCTCAAGCCCGTATGTGTCCTGGGCTTTGGCGGCTATGTGACCGGCCCCGGCGGCGTGGCTGCGCGGCTGTGCGGCGTGCCACTGGTGATCCATGAGCAGAACGCCAGGGCAGGTACCGCCAATCGGTTGCTGGTGCCACTCTCGGCGCGGGTCTGCGAAGCTTTCCCGAACACCTTCGAGGCCAGCGACAAGCGTCGCACCACTGGCAACCCGGTGCGCCCGGAACTCTTCATGGACGCGCAACGCGTGCCCTTGGGCGAGCGCCGCGCACGCCTGTTGGTGCTCGGTGGCAGCCTGGGTGCGGAACCATTGAACAAATTGTTGCCTAAGGCCCTGTCTGAAGTGCCCGCGGCGCTGCGGCCAGAGGTGTTCCACCAGGCTGGCAAGCAGCACGCACCGATCACCGCCGAGCGTTATCACGAGGTGGGCGTCGAGGCTCAGGTAGAGCCCTTCATCAACGACATGGCTCAAGCCTATGGCTGGGCCGACCTGGTGGTGTGCCGAGCCGGTGCCCTGACTGTCAGCGAGCTGGCGGCAGCAGGCCTGCCTTCGATGCTGGTGCCTTTGCCCCACGCGATCGACGATCACCAGACCCACAACGCCCAATATCTGGCCCGCGAAGGCGCTGCCTTCCTGATGCCACAAGCGACAACTGGCGCAGCGCAACTCGCTGAACGCCTGAACGAGGTGCTGATGCAACCCGAGAAACTCAACGTCATGGCTGGCACCGCACGGCGCCTGGCCAAACCTGCTGCAACCAGCACCGTGGTCGATATCTGCCTGGAGGTGGCCCATGGTTGAGAGCCAGAAAGCCATGCCCCAGCCGAAGATGGGCCGTATTCGCCGCATTCACTTCGTCGGCATCGGCGGCGTGGGCATGTGCGGTATTGCCGAAGTGTTGCTGAACCTGGGCTATGAAGTGTCCGGTTCGGACCTTAAAGCCTCGCCGGTGACCGAGCGCCTGGAGTCCTTTGGCGCTGAGATCTTCGTCGGCCACCGCGCCGAGAACGCTGCCACCGCCGATGTGTTGGTGGTGTCCAGCGCCATCAACCCGGCCAACCCGGAAGTTGCCACCGCACTGGAGCGGCGCATTCCGGTGGTGCCGCGTGCCGAGATGCTCGCCGAGCTGATGCGTTACCGCCATGGCGTGGCCGTTGCCGGTACTCACGGCAAGACCACCACGACCAGCCTGCTGGCTTCAGTGTTCGCCGCCGGTGGCCTGGACCCAACCTTCGTTATCGGTGGCCGTCTTACCGCTGCCGGTACCAATGCGCAGCTGGGCACCAGCCGCTACCTGATCGCTGAAGCAGACGAAAGCGATGCCAGCTTCCTGCACCTGCAGCCGATGGTCGCGGTTGTCACCAACATCGACGCCGACCACATGGCGACCTACGAAGGTGACTTCAACAAGCTGAAGAAAACCTTCGTCGAGTTCCTGCACAACCTGCCGTTCTATGGGCTGGCGGTGATGTGCCTGGACGACCCGGTGGTTCGCGAGATCCTGCCGCAGGTGAAGCGCCCGACCGTGACCTACGGCTTCAGCGAAGAGGCCGACATCCGCGCCATCAATGTGCGTCAGCAGGGCATGCAGACCCACTTCACCGTGCTGCGCCGTGATCGCGAGCCGTTGGAGGTTTCGGTGAACATGCCCGGCAACCACAACGTGCTCAACGCCCTGGCGACCATCGCCATCGCCACTGACGAAGGCATTACTGACGAGGCCATCGTCCAGGGCCTGTCCGGCTTCCAGGGTGTCGGTCGTCGCTTCCAGGTATACGGCGAGCTGCCGGTCGAAGGCGGCAGTGTGATGCTGGTTGACGACTACGGTCATCACCCCACCGAAGTGGCGGCGGTGATCAAGGCTGTGCGCGGTGGCTGGCCAAGCCGCCGCCTGGTGATCGTCTACCAGCCGCACCGCTACAGCCGCACCCGCGACCTGTACGACGATTTCGTCCAGGTGCTGGGCGATGCCAACGTGCTGCTGCTGATGGAGGTCTACCCGGCCGGCGAAGAGCCGATCCCCGGTGCCGACAGCCGTCAGCTGTGCCACAGCATCCGCCAGCGCGGCAAGCTGGACCCGATCTACATCGAGCGCGGCGTCGAGCTGGCACCGCTGGTCAAGCCACTGCTGCGCGCTGGCGACATTTTGATCTGTCAGGGTGCCGGTGATGTCGGCGGCCTGGCCCCGCAGTTGATGAAAAGCCCGCTGTTCGCAGGCGCCAAGCAGGAGAAGTCGAAATGACCAGCGCCTACGACAAGCTGCAGTCGACCCTGGACGTCAAGGCGTTCGGCCGCGTCGCCGTGCTGTACGGTGGCAAGAGCGCCGAGCGTGAGGTGTCGCTGAAATCTGGCGCCGCAGTGATCGATGCGCTGAGCACTGCCGGCGTCGACGTGGTTGGCATCGACGTCGGTGACGACCTGCTCGCACGCCTGCAGAGCGAGAAGATTGACCGCGCCTTCATCATCCTCCACGGCCGTGGCGGTGAAGACGGGAGCATGCAAGGTTTGCTGGAGTGCCTGGGCATCCCCTACACCGGCAGCGGCATCCTGGCTTCGGCGCTGGCGATGGACAAGCTGCGCACCAAGCAGGTGTGGCAGAGCCTGGGCATTCCCACGCCACGCCACGCGGTGCTGGCGAGCGAAAGCGATTGTTTGCAGGCCAGTACGGAACTGGGCTTCCCGCTTATCGTCAAACCCGCCCATGAAGGCTCTAGCATCGGCATGGCCAAGGTGAACAGCGCCCAGGAACTGGTCGCCGCCTGGCAGGACGCCGCCAAATACGATTCCCAGGTACTGGTGGAGCAGTGGATCCACGGTCCGGAGTTCACCATCGCGGTACTGCGCGGCCAGGTGCTGCCGCCGATCGCCCTGGGTACGCCGCACGTGTTCTACGACTACGACGCCAAGTACATCGCCAACGATACCCAGTACCGCATCCCGTGCGGGCTGGATAGCGTCAAGGAACAGGAACTGATCGACCTGACTGCGCGCGCCTGCGATGCCATTGGCATCGAAGGCTGGGGGCGGTTGGACGTGATGCAGGACGAGCAGGGCCAGTTCTGGCTGCTCGAAGTCAACACCGCACCAGGCATGACAGATCATAGCCTGGTGCCCATGGCGGCCCGCGCGGCTGGCCTGGACTTCCAGCAACTGGTGCTGGCAATCCTGGCCGAAAGCGTGGCGACGCGAGGTTAATAACCATGCAAGGCGCGATGATACGTCAGCAGCAACCCGTTACCGGCCGTAGCAAGCCGGTGCCGCGTGGTGCCAGCCGGCTGGTGGCCGACGAGCCCGTATCGGCGCGCCTGCCCCGGCCAAGCCTGGGCGGCCTCAAGCGCTTGCTGTGGCCGGTGTTGCTGGTGGCGGCCGGCTTTGGTGCCTACGAGGGCGCCATTCGCCTGATGCCGTACGCCGACCGCCCGATCACCAAGATCGATGTGCAGGGCGACCTCAGCTACATCAGTCAGCAGTCGGTGCAGCAGCGTATCGCGCCCTACGTGGCGGCGAGCTTCTTCAGCGTCGACCTGCCGGCGATGCGGGCCGAGCTCGAGCAGATGCCGTGGATCGCCCACGCCGAAGTGCGCCGGGTGTGGCCCGACGAGGTGGTGATCCGCCTTGAAGAGCAGCTGCCGGTGGCACGCTGGGGGGACGCAGCCCTGCTCAACAACCAGGGTCAGGCTTTCACCCCGCGCGAGCTGGCCAACTATGAGCACCTGCCGCAGCTGGCCGGGCCGCAGCGTGCTCAGCAACAAGTCATGCAGCAGTATCAGGTATTGAGCCAGATGCTGCGCCCCCTGGGCTTTTCCATCGCTCGCCTGGAGCTGCGCGAGCGAGGCAGCTGGTTCCTGACCACCGGTGCGAGCAGTGCCGGGCCAGGCATCGAGTTGCTGCTGGGGCGCGATCATCTGGTGGAGAAGATGCGCCGTTTCATTGCCATTTACGACAAGACACTCAAAGACCAGATCACCACTATCGCCCGCATTGATCTGCGTTATTCCAACGGACTTGCCGTTGGTTGGCGGGAACCGATTGCACCGACGACGGCCCAACCCGCCGTTGCGAAGAATTAGAGAGAGGCAGGACCATGGCAAACGCGCATAGCGGCAAAATGATCGTCGGGCTGGACATTGGCACCTCCAAGGTGGTGGCGCTGGTGGGCGAAGTGGGCGAAGACGGCACCCTGGAAATCGTCGGGATCGGCACCCATCCGTCCCGTGGCCTGAAAAAAGGCGTGGTGGTGAACATCGAGTCCACCGTGCAGTCGATCCAGCGCGCCGTGGAAGAGGCGCAGCTGATGGCCGGCTGCCGTATCCACTCGGCGTTCGTCGGTGTGGCCGGTAATCACATCCGCAGCCTGAACTCCCACGGCATCGTTGCCATCCGTGACCGCGAGGTCAGCCTGGCGGATCTGGAGCGCGTACTCGACGCTGCCCAGGCCGTGGCGATTCCGGCCGACCAGCGCGTGCTGCACACCTTGCCGCAGGACTATGTGATCGACAACCAGGAAGGCGTGCGCGAGCCGCTGGGCATGTCTGGCGTGCGTCTGGAAGCCAAGGTTCACGTGGTCACTTGCGCCGTCAACGCCGCCCAGAACATCGAGAAGTGTGTGCGCCGCTGCGGCCTGGAAATCGACGACATCATCCTCGAACAGCTGGCTTCGGCCTACTCGGTGCTGACCGATGATGAAAAAGAACTGGGCGTGTGCCTGGTGGACATCGGTGGCGGCACCACCGACATCGCCATCTTCACCGAGGGCGCCATCCGCCACACGGCGGTCATCCCGATTGCTGGCGACCAGGTGACCAACGACATCGCCATGGCCCTGCGGACCCCGACCCAGTACGCCGAAGAAATCAAGATCCGCTACGCCTGTGCCTTGGCCAAACTGGCTGGCGCTGGCGAGACCATCAAGGTGCCAAGCGTGGGCGATCGCCCACCGCGCGAGCTGTCGCGCCAGGCCCTGGCCGAGGTGGTGGAGCCACGTTACGACGAGCTCTTTACCCTGATCCAGGCCGAACTGCGCCGCAGCGGCTACGAAGACCTGGTGCCCGCCGGCATCGTCCTCACTGGCGGCACCGCGAAGATGGAAGGCGCCGTGGAACTGGCCGAGGAAATCTTCCACATGCCGGTACGCCTGGGCGTGCCGCACAGCGTTCGGGGGCTGAGCGACGTGGTGCGCAACCCGATCTATTCCACCGGTGTGGGCTTGCTCACCTACGGCCTGCTGAAGCAGTCCGAGGATTTGGCCCTGACCGGTAACAGCAACAGCAGCAGCAACAGCTATGGCGATGAACCGAAGGCCCCAGTGCTTGAACGCTTCAAGAAGTGGGTCCAGGGCAACTTCTAAGTTTCAAAGCAGTAGTGGTAGGCGCAACAACTAGAGAACTGTAAGGAGAGGGAAAATGTTCGAGCTCGTAGACAACGTCCCGCAAAGTCCGGTCATCAAAGTGATCGGCGTAGGTGGTGGTGGCGGCAACGCCGTCAATCACATGGTCAAGAGCAGCATCGAAGGCGTGGAATTCATCTGCGCCAACACCGATGCCCAGGCGCTGAAAAACATTGGCGCGCGCACCATCCTGCAATTGGGCACGGGTGTGACCAAGGGCCTGGGTGCCGGTGCCAATCCGGAAGTCGGCCGTCAGGCCGCGCTGGAAGACCGTGAGCGCATCGCTGAAGTGCTGCAGGGCACCAACATGGTGTTCATCACCACCGGCATGGGTGGCGGCACCGGTACCGGTGCAGCACCAATCATTGCCGAAGTGGCCAAGGAAATGGGTATCCTCACCGTTGCAGTGGTGACCCGTCCGTTCCCGTTCGAAGGCCGCAAGCGCATGCAGATCGCCGATGAAGGCATCCGCATGCTGGCTGAAAGCGTCGACTCGTTGATCACCATCCCCAACGAGAAGCTGCTGACCATCCTGGGCAAGGATGCCAGCCTGCTGTCTGCCTTCGCCAAGGCTGACGATGTACTGGCCGGTGCCGTACGCGGTATCTCCGACATCATCAAGCGCCCAGGCATGATCAACGTCGACTTCGCCGACGTGCGCACCGTGATGGGTGAAATGGGCATGGCCATGATGGGTACTGGCTGCGCCAGCGGCCCGAACCGTGCACGTGAAGCCACCGAGGCAGCTATCCGTAACCCGCTGCTGGAAGACGTCAACCTGCAGGGCGCCCGCGGTATCCTGGTGAACATCACCGCAGGCCCGGACCTGTCGCTGGGTGAGTACTCCGACGTGGGTAGCATCATCGAAGCCTTCGCCTCCGACCACGCGATGGTCAAGGTCGGCACCGTGATCGACCCGGACATGCGTGACGAACTGCACGTGACCGTGGTGGCCACTGGTCTGGGCGCACGCATCGAGAAGCCTGTGAAGGTGGTCGACAATACCCTGCAGACTGCCCAGCAGGCGTACGAAGCGTCCAATCCTGCGCCGGTGCGCCAGGAGCAGCCAGCGGTCAACTACCGTGACCTGGAGCGTCCGACCGTCATGCGCAACCAGGCGCATGCAGGTGCTGCCGCAGCCGCTAAACTGAACCCTCAGGATGACCTGGACTACCTCGATATCCCGGCATTCCTGCGTCGTCAGGCTGATTAATGGAATTTATCAGGGGTATAAAGGTGATTGGTATTCATCAAAGGTTGGGTCTGTTATCATCCCCAGCCTTTGTTGATACCTGTTCGCAATTTGCGCTGAAGCGGCCAATGCCATGATTAAACAACGCACCCTGAAGAATACCATCCGTGCCACAGGTGTCGGTCTGCACTCCGGGGAGAAGGTTTACCTGACCCTCAAGCCTGCACCTGTTGACACCGGCATCGTCTTCCGCCGCGCCGACCTCGACCCTGTGGTCGAGATCCCTGCGCGTGCGGCCAACGTCGGCGAGACAACCATGTCGACGACGTTGGTCAACGGTGACGTCAAGGTCGATACGGTCGAGCACCTGCTCTCCGCCATGGCGGGCCTGGGCATCGATAACGCCTACGTCGAGCTCTCCGCCTCGGAAGTGCCGATCATGGATGGCAGCGCCGGTCCTTTTGTATTCCTGATTCAGTCTGCCGGCCTGGAAGAACAGGACGCAGCCAAGAAGTTCATCCGCATCCTGCGTGAGGTAACCGTGGAAGAGGGCGACAAGCGCGCCACGTTCCTGCCTTTCGAAGGTTTCAAGGTGAGCTTCGAGATCGATTTCGATCACCCGGTGCTTCGCAACCGGACCCAGAGCGCCAGCGTCGACTTTTCCAGCACGTCGTTCGTGAAGGAAGTCAGCCGCGCGCGTACTTTTGGCTTCATGCGTGACATCGAGTACCTGCGCAAGCACAACCTTGCGTTGGGTGGCAGTGTCGAGAACGCCATCGTGGTCGATGAGGACGGCGTGCTCAACGAAGACGGCCTTCGTTACGAAGACGAATTCGTCAAGCACAAGATCCTCGACGCCATCGGCGATCTGTACCTGCTGGGCAACAGCCTGATCGGCGAGTTCAAGGGCTTCAAGTCCGGCCACGCGCTGAACAACCAGCTGTTGCGCAAGCTGATTGCTGAAACCGATGCCTGGGAAGTGGTCACTTTCGAAGATGCCAGCACGGCACCGATCTCGTACATGCGCCCTGTTGCGGCCGTGTAAGTTCGAACACTCTCTAGTTCATTAAGGCCACCTTCGGGTGGCCTTTTTTATGGCTTGCCCTGAGCGTGGGCGGCCAACCGTTCCAGTGCGGCACGCAGTTTGGGGTCGGTAATGCCCTCGGCGGTGTCGCGCAGGCTCTCGGCCGCGCTGTTCGAAAGCTCGGCCGCATGCCCGCCACGCTTGGCCGGTACCAGCGGCGGCTGTACCTTGTACAGGATGCGCCTGAGGTTGCCGAATGCTTCCATGGCCTGCAGGGCCGCCAACAAGCGCTTCTGCTGGTAGCGCAGGCGGGTTGCCCAATGGCCGTCGGTAACCACCAGCAACAAAGTACCATCGCGCCAGGACGCCACATGGCAGTGCTCGCGGGCAGCCGGTTGCAACTGGCTTTCCAGCAGGCGCTGCAAGTGCTCCAGGCGCTCGGCCTGGTTCAGCAGCAGGCGCAGCGGGCGCACTTGGCGCAGCAGGGCGGAGGGCGGCTGGGCGGGGG
>NZ_JBYSYE010000084.1:0-8902 GCF_058782925.1 Pseudomonas sp. FW305-E2
CCCCAGCGCCCCCTGGAAGTTGCCCGGAGCGCCAATGCCTATGTCCCGAGTGATATTGATCGCGCGACGACCTGCCGTGGTGACGTTGACCGTCTCCACCCCGTAAGGGTGCGTGATGGTGTAGGTACCGGTGCGTGGGACCGAAGCGCGGATACGGATGCGGGCGAAGCTTTGCTGATCACCGTCTACCGGGTTTTCAGCCGCGAAGGCTGCCTCTATACCGGCAACGTAGACCTCCAGTTCATAACCGCTGTTACCTACTTGTGGTATCGAGGTTTCGGCCAGGAACCAGAACATCTCGGGTGGCCAGTTATCTGGAAATACCAGCGGCAGGGCATCGTCATAGATCCCGGGCTCGGGCAACAAGGTGCACATGTAGGCGGGCGCCCCTGGTGCGCCTGGCGCACGGGTGCTGGTGGCACGCGACTGGCACAGCTCCAGGGATTGGTCGAGGCTGTCCTTGTACCACATCGGATAGCCACCCGTGGCGAAGGTGTAGGGCCCCGGGTCGACATCAGACAGCGCGGCAAACGCGGCGCTGGTAACGGTAAGAGAGAAACCGGCGGCCAACAGCGCACGGCGCGACCAAGTGTTCATGCTGCCTCCTTGAAGGCTGAGCCTTTGTCTGTTCATGGCACCAGCACCACGTCTTCGGAGTCGCTACCACCGTTGGCGCTGGTGACCTGCACCTTGGCCGGCGGAATGGGCGAGAGGGTCATGCTCAACGTCTTCACGGCGCCGGTACCGCCCAGGTTGCCGATCAGCGTGCCGTTGCCGGTATGTGCGGTAAGTACTGGAGGTGTTGTTTCGTCACTGGTGCTGGCCACCAGGGTCAGCTCGCCAGTGGACAGGCGGTACTGGGCCTGCGTGATGGTGACCAGGTCGGTCAGGGGAACGTTGCTGGTGGTCAGGCTGCTGGTCGGGATTGCCACGCTGTTGTCAGCGGACAGCGTCACGATGGTTCCGGCCGCCGGGTTGAGGGCTGACTGGGCGTACCAGGCGCCGGTGCCGTTGGCCTCGGTGAGGCTCAGGTTGGGGGTCTGACTGGTCAGGGTGACGCTTGCCGGTGGCGGCGGGGCCAACACGAAGATGTCTTGCTGGGCGATGAGGTCGCCGTTCTCGGTATGGCGTGAGTAAGTGCTGCGTTGTGGCATCAGCGGGGTTGGCAGGGCCACTTCGGAAAGCTTGCCCGAGACAGCGAACAGCTCGGTGCGCAGGTCGATGCCACCAGGGCCTTCGATGCGCACGTAGTTGGTGTTGAATGGGCTGCCCGTTACCCGTTCTTCCAGGTTCGGGTCACCGATGAAGCGCTCGTTGCCTTCGGTGTAGGGGCCGTTGACACTGCGCAGGAACGGCCCGACATCGCCCTTGAGTGCGCCGGTGAAGTCGCCTGCGCCGGCGATGCCGATGTCGCGGGTCATGTTGATCGCCCGGCGCCCTGCAACGGGCACATCGAACACTTCAACACCATAGGGGTGGGTGACCACGTAGGTGCCCGCGGTGGGTACGTCGACCCGGATACGGACCCGGGCGAAGCTGACCTGGTCACCCTCGACAGGTTCTTCGGCAGCGAATGCCGCTTCGATCGCCGTGCCATAGCTGAGGTCGATGCCACGCGCAGCGTCGACGATGGCAGCGTCGGCAGTGAACCAGAACGCTTCGTCAGGGAAGTTGGTGGGGAAGACGATGGGTTGGGTATCGTCGAACACACCAGGTGTGGGCAGTAGCGTGCACATGTATGAGGGTGCACCAGGTGCGCCGGCGACCCGGGAGCTGACGGCCTTGGTCAGGCACAGGTCGAGGGTACGACCGTGGCTGTCCTGGTACCAGGCGGGGAAGCCGCCATTGGCTGGGACGTAAGCGCCTGGATCGACAGCGTTCAAGGCGGCCTGCGCGGGAAGCTGGAGCATGCCGGCGAAAATCGCCACTGCCAGCGGGTGGGGTATCGGTCGGTGCATGAGTCAATTCCTCCTGCAAACGGGCCCATGGACTTGGGGCGTCTGGGAGGAGATCGGCAAGAGCTGTGCCAACACCTGAAAAATGCTTTGCAGGCCTTGTGGTGCAGGGGCTACAGATTCTCAGTAGGGCTTTATGCCAGCCGCTGGCGGTGGGCAGCGTTCCCCCAAGGTTGGGGATTGGGGGCCGGTAATTCAAACCCGGTTTTAGAAGCCAATGCGGTTTTTGCTACAGTGCTACGGCGGTCCCTTCCCCAAGCCGAGCCAAGCGATGCAACCCCTCGACCACCTTTCCCTGAACCTGTTCATCGTCGTCTGCGAAGAAGGCACCATCGCCCGCGCAGGCGAGCGCGCGTTCATGGCGCCGTCCGCCGTCAGCAAACGTATTTCAGACATCGAGGCGCGCTTTGGCACCGCCTTGCTCAAACGTAGCAAGCGCGGCGTGGAGCCCACCCCGGCGGGGCTTGCACTGCTGCGCCATGCCAGGGAAATGACCCGCGCCATGGAACGCCTGGACAGCGAGCTGAGCGAATACGCCCACGGCGCGCGTGGTCATGTGCGGGTGCTGGCCAATGTATCGTCGATCATGGAGTTTTTGCCTGAAGAACTGTCAGCGTTCATGCTGGAATACCCACTCATCCAGGCCGATATCGAAGAGCGCTTCAGCGCCGATGTCGTTCGTGGTGTGGCCGAGGGCACTGCAGACCTCGGCATCTGCCGCAAATCCATGGCGGTGGGTGACTTGGATTTCGTACCGTATCGGCAGGATCACCTGGCCGTGGTCGTTGCTGCTGACCACCCGTTGGCCGGCCGCAGCCAGATTGCCTTCGAGGAAACCCTGGGTTACGACCACCTGGGGCTCTCGGCCTTTGCCACATTGAACGCTTTTATGCGTAAAAGCGCCGAACAGTCAGGCAAGGCGCTGCATTTTCGTTCGTACGTGTCGTCGTTCGACGCGGCATACCGTCTGGTGCAGTTCGGCCTTGGCCTGGCGGTGTTTCCGCAAGAGGCCGTGTCCCGCTATGCGGCGTTGTTCGACCTGCGGGTCATTGCGCTGACTGACGACTGGGCGCTTGGCGAATTCGTCATCTGCATGCGCGACCGGCACACGCTCTCGCTGTCGGCTCGGCGCCTGCTTGACCACCTGTTGCTGCGTGCACCGGCCTGGCAGGTCGCGGGCTGATCCATCGTGGCTGACGATGGATCAGCCCGCGAAACACGTCTTTTCTGCCCGTCATCCAGCTCTTAGTCTGGCGCAACGCTTCAGACAGAGAGACCGCGATGACAACAATAACAATCAATGAAGTCGGCCTGCGCGATGGCTTGCAGAGCCTGCAAGTGATCATGCCGACAGCAGCCAAACGCCGCTGGATCGACGCCGCTTACGGCGCCGGCGTGCGCCATATGGAAGTCGCGTCGTTCGTGTCGGCACGCTTGCTACCGCAGATGGCCGATGCCCGCGAAGTGGTGGCCCACGCCCTCACGTACCCGGACCTGCAAGTAACCGTGCTGGCTCCGAACCTTCGTGGCGCAAGGGACGCACTTGAATCGGGTGCACACCGCATCGTCGCCCCGGTATCGGTGAGCACGGCGCACAGCCTGGCCAACGTGCGCCGCACGCCAGTGGAGATGGTCGAGGAACTGGGGCGCATGTGCCAGCTGCGTACTGAAATGGGCCTGCATGGGGTGCAAGTCGTGGCCGGCATGTCGGTGGCCTTTGGCTGCACCCGCCAGGGCGAGGTGCCGCTGGCTGACCTGTGTGCGTTGACCCGCCAGGTGATCGAAGCCGGTTGCGACCTGGTCTCCCTGGGAGACACCACTGGCTATGCCAATCCGGGCCAGGTGGCAACGGTGCTTCAGGCCGTACGGGAGATTGCAGGCGACCGTCTCAAGGCCGCGCACTTCCATGACACCCGGGGCCTGGCCTTGGCCAACAGCCTGGTGGCGGTGCAGCAGGGCATTGGAGAACTGGATGCCTCCCTGGCGGGCCTGGGAGGGTGCCCGTTCGCCCCTGGCGCGTCTGGTAATACCGTGACCGAAGACCTGGTGTTCATGCTGCAAAGCATGGGCTACGACACCGGCATCGACTTGCCTGCACTGATCGAAACCCGGCAGGTACTAAGCGAAGCGCTACCGGGCGAGCCACTTTACGGCTTCATCGCCCGGGCCGGATTGCCGCTCAACTTCGCCAACACACACCGCCACGCCTGAACTGCCCGTAAGAGGAGCACCACGATGTCCAGACTTCCCTTGGACGGCATCCGTGTCGTAGAGATTTCGCATATGGTCATGGGCCCGACGTGCGGCATGATCCTCGGCGACCTTGGCGCCGAAGTCATCAAGATCGAGCCGGTACGCGGCGACGGCACGCGCCGGTTGCTGGGCGCAGGGGCGGGTTTTTTCCGCACCTTCAACCGCAACAAACAATGCATCGCTGTCGATGTTGAAACGCCCGAGGGCCGTGAGGCGGTGCTGCAACTGATCGACACCGCCGACGTCTTCATCGAGAACTTCAAGCCCGGGCGTATGCAAAAGCTGGGTCTGGGCTACGACGCACTGTGCCAGCGCAATCCAGGGCTGATCTACGCCTCGCACAAGGGGTTCCTCAGCGGGCCATACGATAACCGCCTGGCGCTGGATGAAGTGGTACAGATGATGGCCGGTCTGGCCTACATGACAGGGCCGGTAGGGCGCCCGCTGCGCGCAGGCAGCTCGGTGAACGACATCATGGGTGGCATGTTCGGCGCCATTGGCGTGCTGGCTGCACTCAACGAGCGCCACAGCACCGGCAGGGGCCGTGAGGTGCAAAGTGCCCTGTACGAGAATTGCGTGCTGCTGGCTGCCCAGCATATGCAGCAGTACGTGGTCACCGGTGAAGCCGCAGCGCCGATGCCGAACCGCATCAGTGCCTGGGCCATCTATGACGTGTTCACTTTTGCCGGTGGCGAGCAGATGTTTGTCGCCGCCACAGGGGAAGGCCAGTGGCACGCGTTATGCCGGGTACTGGGGCAGACCGCTTTGCTTGATGACCCAACCCTTGGTAGCAATAACGACCGCGTGTTGCAGCGGCCACGGCTGCTGGCGCACCTGGCCGAGGTGTTTGCGCCGCTGGACGCCGGGCAGTTGGCGGTGCAGCTGGAAGCCAACGGCATTCCTTTCGCGCCGATCCGCCGCCCTGAAGAGCTGTTCGAGGACCCCCACCTGCTACAGAGCGGTGGCATGGCCGAGCTGCAACTGGAAGACGGCAGCCACACACCGATGCCGTTATTGCCGCTGTCACTGGACGGCCAGCGCCTGCAGCCACGGCGGGCGATCGCGCGGATTGGTGAGCACACCCGCCAAGTGATGCGTGAACTGGGTTACAGCGACGCGCACATTGCCCAGCTGTGTGCGGCGGGCGTGCTGAAAACAGACGACGCGGCGTGAGGAGGACTTGAGATGGCGATCTACCAATATGACAACCTTGCGCCCAACCTGCACCCGGAAACGTTCATCGCCGAGGATGCCAGCGTCATCGGCGACGTTACCCTGGAACAAGGCGTCAGTGTATGGCCGCAGGCCGTGCTACGGGGCGACAACGAAGCGATCCGTATCGGCCAGCACAGCAACGTGCAGGAGGGTGCTGTCTTGCATGCCGACCCCGGCTTTGCGTTGACAGTGGGGCAAGGTGTCACCATCGGCCACCAGGCCATGCTGCACGGCTGCACCATCGGCGATGGCGCGCTGATCGGCATTCAGGCAGTGGTGCTCAATGGCGCGGTCATCGGCAACAACTGCCTGGTGGGTGCCGGCGCCATCGTCACCGAAGGCAAGGTGTTTCCCGACAACTCGTTGATTCTGGGCGCACCTGCCAAGGTAGTGCGCGAGCTCACTGCCGATGCCATCGCCAGTATGCAGCGCAATGCGACCGAGTACGTCGCAAAAGGCCAGAGCTTCAAGGAAAAGCTGATCCGTATTCGCTAAAAAAACCTGCTGGTGGCGCCCTTCGAGACGTCGCTGCTCTCCAATAATTACAAGAATGGAGATTCACCATGGTTGCTTTGACCGGCGAACTGGCGCGTGAGCGCAACGACAGTCACATCAATGAGCTACTGCTATACCGCCGTGTGGCCTGGCGCATCATGCCGCTGGCTATCATCTGCTTCCTGTTCTCCTACTTCGACCGCATCAACATCAGTTTTGCGAAGACACAAATGCAGCAGGAACTGGGCCTCAGCGATGCCGCCTACGGCCTGGCCGCGAGCATGTTCTTCGTCGGCTACGTGCTGTTCGAAGTGCCCAGCAGTCTTGGCCTGAAACGCTACGGGGCTCCGGCCTGGATCTGCCGGATCATGGTGTCCTGGGGCCTGGCGACGGCTGCGCTGGTATTTGCCTATACCCAGTACACGCTGTACTTCCTGCGCTTTCTGATCGGCGTCATGGAGGCCGGTTTCGGCCCGGCGATCCTGTTTTATCTGGCATGCTGGTTCCCCCGCAAGCACCTGGCGAAGATGAATGGCCTGTGGTTCCTGGCGGTGCCGCTGGCCGGTGCGGTGGGTGGCCCGGCTGCGGGCTTTTTGCTGGGGACAATGGACGGCGTGCTGGGCCTCGCTGGCTGGCACTGGTTGTTCCTGATGTCCGGGCTGCCGTGTGTGCTGCTGGGCCTGCTGGTGCTATGGAAGCTGGACCGTGATATCGAGGCGGCGAAATGGTTGAGCCGCGAGGAGAAGGACCTGCTGGCGGAGAACCTTGCCCAGGACAAACGCACCGCAAAACCGATACTCGGCTCGATCTGGCGGGTGTTGCTGACACGTGAAGTGGCGATCATGGCGTTTATCTACTACGTGGTCAAAACCGCGTCCTACGGGCTTAATTTCTGGATGCCGCACCTAATCAAGTCCTCGGGGGTGCAAGACATGCTCTGGGTTGGCGTGCTGTCGGCATTGCCCTATGCGGTAGCGTGCATCGGCATGGTGTTGCTGACTCGTCACTCCGACCGCACCGGCGAGCGCAAGCGCTATCTGGTGTACTGCCTGCTGGCGGCCGCCGCCGGTTACCTGCTGGCGTGCCTGTTCTCCGGCTCTCCCTTCGCGATGATGACCGCGCTGGTGCTGGCCACCGCGGGCACCTTTATCGCTATCCCGATCTTCTGGACCATTCCACAGTCGACGTTCTCGGGGCTGGCCATTGCCACCGGCACCGCCGCGATCAACTCGGTGGGACAGCTGAGCGGCATCGTTGCACCAGTGATGGTGGGCAAGATCAATGACCTTACCGACAGCACCTACATGGGCATGCTGTCAATCGCGCCGCTGATCCTGGTCGCATGCCTGGTGGTGATGCGTTGCGTGCGCAACCCCAAAAGCTGATTGGCGCTGAGTCTTCGAACAACAACAAGAATAAGCACAAGGCATACCAATGATCGTGATCTTTCGGCGAGCATCGCTGGTGCTCTCGGCGCTTTACTGCGCCTGTCAAACCGCCCAGGCTGCCTTTATCCATGACGGCAGTGGCAGCCTGGAACTACGCAATTTCTATTTCGACCGCGACTTTCACGGTGACAGCGCCACGCAATCGCGGCGCAGTGAATGGGCCCAAGGCTTCATGCTGCGCTTGCAGTCTGGCTATACCGACGGCGTGGTTGGCTTTGGCCTGGACGCAGCCGGCATGCTGGGGCTCAAGCTGGACTCATCGCCTGACCGTAGCGGTTCCGGCCTGTTGCCGCGAGGCAGCGACAAACGCGCCGCGGATGACTACGCCAAGGCCGTGGCTACCTTCAAGGCCAGGCTGGCACAGAGCGAATTGAAAGCGGGGGGCCTGAGCCCGCAACTGCCATTGCTGGCGTCCAACAGCAGCCGCTTGTTCCCCCAGTGGTTCAACGGTGTGCAACTGGTGAGCAAAGACTTGGACCGGTTTACGTTCACCCTGCTGCAGGTGAATGCCACCAAATTGCGTGACTCCACCGACTATGAGGACCTGACCGCCATGGCGCAGCAAGGGGCCTATTCGGCGACGGCCACCAGTGATCGCCTGCGCTACGCCGGTGTCGATTACCAGCCGTTGAACAACCTGACCCTCAGCCTTCACACCAGTGTGCTCGAAGACCTGTTCCGGCGTGATTTTGCCGGTTTCAAGTTCAAGACCCGCCTCGGGCCGGGGGATGTGTTCACCGAGTGGCGCTGGTTCAATGCAAGGAAGCAGGGCCGGGCGTTGCTGGGCGGAGTCGACAATCAGACCCTCAGTACCAACTTCGGGTACAGCGTTCAGGGCCACACGTTCAGTGGCGGCTATCAGAAAGTGCGCGGGGATACGGCATATGCCTACGTGGGGGGCACCGATACCTACCTGTTCAGCGAACAGCAGGTCAGCACATTTGCCCTGGCCAACGAACGGGCGTGGATGCTGCGCTACGACTTCAATTTTGCTGCTGTAGGCATCCCCGGGCTGACGTTCAACGTGCGTTATGTTAAGGGCAATCAGGTGGACCCGCAGCGCATTGCCAGCGCCAAGGGCAGGACATTGGCGGCTGCCGACGGTGAGGGGCGGGAATGGGAGCGGACTACGGATATCACCTATGTGGTGCAGTCGGGGGCGCTCAGGAATGTGTCGCTGCGTTGGCGCAATGCGAGCATGCGCTCGAATTTTGCCGATGCAGCGGATGAGAACCGGGTGATCGTGGGGTACACGTTCGAATTCTGAATTCAGACACAATCATTCGTTGGGCGCAGCCGGTTTCTCTTGCGCTTTGGATCTGCGCGGTTTGCGTGGCTTTTTCGCCGGCCGCTTACCGGGCTTGAGCTGCCAGCGGTCGGCGTTGGCGAGCAGGCGTGCCTGGATTGCGGGTGGGTAGTCGCCCAGGGTTGTCACGGGTGGGACTGGCTTGCCGGGCAGGCCGGCCTCGCGGATGACCTTCGGCCAGCGCGGTCGCCAGCACAGCAGCAGGCTGAGCCAGTGGCCGGTGCCGATGA
>NZ_JBYSYE010000085.1:0-8563 GCF_058782925.1 Pseudomonas sp. FW305-E2
TGCGTCGCGATAGGGCCGCAAAGCGGCCCCAGCAATCTATGCATGATGCCGAGATCCTGGGGCCGCTGCGCGGCCCTATCGCGACACAAGGCCGCTCCCACAGGGGGGGGGGCTCAGGCCTAGTGGCAAACGTGGCCGTCGACCAAGGAATAACGCACCGTGGCCAATGAATGGTTGGGGCAGGCTCAAGGTTGCAGGCGGTCAATGTGGGGCATGCCCGCGAACACCGGCAAGGCCGGTGCCCTGCAACGCGGTGGCTGCTTCGCGGGCTCGCCCGATCCCACAGGGAACCGCGCAAGTACCGAGCGTTGGGGGTCAGTGGAAATCCCGACTGCGCACATCCAGCCCTTGCAGCAGCGGACTCACATCCTCCAACCGCCGCGCAATCAGGTGCCGCACCCCATTCTCCTGCTCCAACCGCCCACTGACCTTGAGCAACTGCGAACCCACCAGCGCCCGTCGCTGCCGTTCGGCCAGTGCACGCCACACCACCACGTTGACCATGCCATGTTCGTCTTCCAAAGTAACGAAGGTCACACCGCTGGCGGTTTGAGGCCGTTGCCGGCCCACCACCAGCCCGGCCACGGCAATGTTGTCGCCATGCTCCACACCCTGCAATTCACTGGAGCTGCGACACCCCAGTGCCCTCAGGCGAGAACGCAACAGCGCCAGTGGATGTGGGCCAAGCGTAGTGCCGAGGGTTTGATAATCGGCCATCAGGTCCTCGCCCACGGTTGGCACGGGCAATTGCACCGGTTCTTCAGGCAAGGCCTGCACATCGGCGAACAACGGCAGCTGCGGCTGCACCGCCGCCACCTGCCAGCGCGCCTGATGCCGATCGCTGGCCAAGGCGCGCAGCGCCCCGCCATCAGCCAGGCGGGCACGGGCCCGTGCGTCCAGGCCGGCGCGCAGGCACAGGTCTTCGACGTTGCGCCACGGCCGCTGCGCCCTCGCCTGCTGCACGCGCCTGGCATCGGTTTCGGCCAGGCCACGTACCAGTCGCAGGCCCATGCGAATGGCCAGGGTGCCTTCAGCATCAGGCTCCAGGGTGCAGTCCCAGTCGCTGTGGCAGACATCAACCGGCCGTACCTCGATACCTTGGCGGCGAGCCTCTTGCAGCAGCTGATCAGGGCTGTAGAAGCCCATCGGCCAACTGTTGACCAACGCACAGGTGAAGATCGCCGGCTCATGGCACTTCAGCCAACTGCTGGCATAGCACAGCAAGGCAAAGCTGGCCGCATGCGACTCAGGGAAGCCATAGCTGCCAAACCCCTTGATCTGCTCGAAGATGCGCTCGGCAAACGCCAGCGTGTAACCATTGCGCAACATGCCCTGCACCAGCCGTTCGCGGTGCGGTTCAAGCCCGCCGTGGCGCTTCCAGGCTGCCATGCTGCGGCGCAACTGGTCGGCCTCGCCCGGGGTATAGTCGGCCGCGACCATCGCCAGCTCCATCACCTGCTCCTGGAACAGCGGCACGCCCAAGGTACGTTCGAACACTTCCTTCAGTTGCGGCGACGGATACGTCACCGGCTCCTGCTTCAGGCGCCGGCGCAGGTACGGGTGGACCATGTCGCCCTGAATCGGCCCTGGGCGGACAATGGCGACCTCGATGACCAGGTCGTAGAACTTTTGGGGCCGCAGCCGCGGCAACATGGCCATTTGCGCGCGTGACTCGATCTGGAACACGCCCATGGTCTCGGCACGGCTGATCATGGCGTAGGTGGCCGGGTCTTCGCTGGGGATGGTCGCCAGGGTCAGGTGCCGGCCACGGTGGTGCTGCAGCAGGTCGAAGCAGCGACGCAAGGCGCTGAGCATGCCCAACGCCAGTACGTCGACCTTGAGCAGGCCAACCATGTCCAGGTCATCCTTGTCCCACTGGATCACCGTACGCTCCGGCATCGCGGCATTCTCCACCGGCACCAGCTGGTCGAGCGGTTGCTGGGAGATGACAAAACCGCCCGGGTGCTGTGACAGGTGTCGAGGGAAGCCGATCAGTTCGCCGGCCAGCACCAGCACCCGCCGCAGCGAAGGGCTGCCCGCTTCGAAACCGGCCTCGGCCAGGCGCTGGTCATCGGGTATGCGATCGCTCCAGCGGCCACAACATTTGGCCAGGGCATCCACCTGGTCGGCAGGTAGCCCGAGCACCCGCGCCACATCCCGCACCGCACCGGCGGCATGGTAGGTGTTGACTACCGCAGTGAGCGCCGCCCGGTGCCGGCCATAGCGACGGAACACATACTGGATCACCTCCTCGCGCCGGTCGTGTTCGAAGTCCACGTCGATGTCCGGCGGCTCGTTGCGCTCGCGCGACAGGAAGCGCTCGAACAGCAGGTGGTGTTTCATGGGGTCAAGCTCGGTGATGCCCAGCACGAAGCACACCACCGAGTTGGCTGCCGACCCCCGGCCCTGGCATAGGATGCGCTGGCTGCGGGCGAAGGCGACAATGTCGTGCACCGTCAGGAAGTAGCTTTCGTAACCCAGCTCTTCGATCAGCCCCAGTTCCTTGGCAAGCACAGCCCGCACTTTGCCACTCGGCCCGCCTGGCCAGCGCAGCGGCATGCCTTGCTCGCACAGTTCGCGCAGCCAGCTTGCCGGGGTATGCCCCTCGGGCACCAGTTCGCGTGGGTACTGGTAGTTCAGTTCGCTCAGGTCAAACTGGCAGCGCCGGGCGATGACCAAGGTCTCGGCCAGCAGGTCGAGCGGATACAACTCGGCCAGTTGCGCCTGGCTGCGCAGGTGCCGTTCGCCATTGGCAAACAGAAAGCGCCCGGCCTCGCTCACCTGGCAATGCTGGCGGATGGCAGTCATGCAGTCCTGCAAGGCACGGCGACCACGCACGTGCATGTGCACGTCGCCACAGGCCACGGCGCGGATACCCACATCAGCCGCCAGTGCCCGCAACCGTTGCAGGCGCATGGCATCGTCACTGCCCCGGTGCAGGTGCACGGCCAGCCACAGGCGCTCAGCGAAGACACTGCGCAGCCACGCGCCGGTAGCGGTATCGCCACTGTCAGCGGCCACCCACAAGGCCAGCAGGCCTTGGTGGTGCAGCAGCAGGTCATCACGAAACAGCTGGTACGCACCCTTCTCTGCCCGCCGCCGGGCACGGGTGATCAGCGCGCACAGGTTCTGGTAGCCGGTCAGGTTCTCGACCAGCAGCACCAGCTTGGGCCCGTCGCACAATTGCACCTCGCTGCCAACGATCAGCCGCAACTGGTGCACCTTGGCTGCCTGCCAGGCGCGCACGATACCGGCCAGCGTGCATTCGTCAGTGATTGCCAAGGCCTGGTAGCCCTGCTCGCGCGCACGCCGGAACAGCTCGTCGGCGCTCGATGCACCGCGCTGGAAGCTGAAGTTGGAAAGGCAATGCAGCTCGGCATAACCCGGGGTGTTCATGCGAACCAACCCTGCAGCCAAAGCGGGCCGGCCTGGCTCAGGTCGCGGTAGGCCCAGCCGCGCAGGCCGTCACGGGTTTCGATGCGGTAGTAGTCGCGACGCACATCGCCGCCATCCCACCAACCTGATTCGATGCGTTCGGCGTAGCCCTGCACCTGGTAGGCGGCGTCATCCAGCGCGATCGGTGCCGACAACAGCCACCCCGGGCGGCTGCCCGGTGCAACCGGCATGTTGCCTTGGGCACCCTGCTCCGCCAACTGCCAGGCGCATTCGGGGCGGTGATCGGCGGCTGCGCCAAGCCCCTTGACGGCCTCATCCCCCAGGCGGGCGCGCAACCGCTCGCGCAATTGCGCCCAGGGTTGCGCCTGTTGCGCCCGCGGGTCGAACAACGCCTGATGCTGTGGCACAAAGGGTGGCAAGTCTTCGGCAACCAGCCGCAGGTTGCGCACCGGTGCGGGTATGCGCAGCGGCTCAAGGCGCCCACGGGCCAGCTCGAACAGCATCGCAGCATCGCGTTCGGCCGCCAGCAAACCCACCTTGAGCAGGGTATCCGGCCCCTCGGCGTGCTCCAGATGCAGGCAGAAGCGCTGCACGCCACAGTCTCGCCCGGCCAGAAATGCAGCAAGGTCGTTGAGCATGCGCCGCAGCGGGAACAACAGCGCCTGGTGCGACTCGACGTCGAAATTGAGTTCCAGCCGGGTTTCGAAACGGTCCGGTGGCTGGTAGAAATCCAGCCCCAGGTTGCGCAGGCCGAGCAACTGGTCGAGGTGCAGCTGCACCTGGGCCGCAAAGCGCCTGGCCAAGGTATCGCGCGGCAAGGCCAATACCTGGCCCAGCTGGTGCAAGCCCATGCGGGCAAACGCTTCGGCCGCCTCTGCCGGCAGGCCGACGCGCGTGATGGGCATGCCAAGCAGCGCCGCTCGGGTGGCGTCGACATCGCCCACGGCCAGGCCATCGTGGCCATTGGCGAGCATGCGAGCAGCCACCGGGTTGCTGGCCAGGACAATGCGTTGACGCAGGCCCAGATCTGCCAGTTCCTGACGCAGACGTGCCTCGAACAAGGGCCAGGGCCCGAACAGTTGCAGGCTGGAGCCCACTTCCAGCAGCAGCGCCCGAGGGTAATGCAGGCTGACCTGGGCACTGAAGCGGTAGGCCCAGGCCGCCAGCAGCTGTTGCACCTGATCGATGCGTTTGGGGTCGGCTTCGACACAGGTGAAGCCATCGGCCAGGGCACGCGCTGCGGTCAGGGTTTGCCCGGCCCGCAGGCCCAGTGCAGCGGCCGCCGGGTTGACTGCCTGCAACACGCGACGCTGGGTCGGCCCGCCAATCAGCACCAAGGGTGTATCAGGGTCGTCACGCTCCCGCAGGACGGTGTCCAGCGCAAGCTGCGGGAGCAGGATGCAGGCCCAGAGCATGGTGCATCAGCCCCGCCCCGGGCAGGGAATAGGCAGCGCTGGAGGCATGCCACCCCGGCTTTTCAGCACGCGCCATTGCGCCGGGCGCGTGTCGACTGCAATGCGCAGCGCTGCGGGTGAAGGGTTGTGCGACGCCTGCTGCGGCCTGCAGGCGAACGCCAGTGCCTGCCCGGTTTCGGCCGCTACCTGCAAGCGCCGCAGGGCGCGGTCATCGGCACGTTCCGGCCAGCACAGCACCGCCGCGCAACTGCCCGAGCGCAGGCACTGTTCGGCAGCCCAGAGGGCATCGGCAGGCTCGGCATCCACCTGTACCAGCCAGCGCAGGTCCACCCCCGCTGCCTGCCAGGCCGGTGCAAAAGGGATGAAGGGTGGAGCCACCAGCACCACTCTGCTGGCTTCTGCACTCAGCCGGGCCAGGGTTGGCCACAGCAACTGCAATTCGCCACAGCCGGGGTTGGCCAGCAACAGCTCGCTCAGTGCTGCCGCCGGCCAGCCACCTTCCGGCAAACGTTCGTCGAGGGCCGCATGGCCGGTGGGCTGCAGCCCGAGTGGCCGCGCCTGGGCCTGCCGGCCGCGCCATACCCGGCGCTGTTCCAGCAGCCTGTCGAGGTCGACCACGGCGCCCATCAGTCGCGCCTCAGCAAGCCGCAGAACACGCCTTCGATGAAAAAGTCCTGTTCGGGCTGCACATCGATCGGCGCATAGGCCGGGTTACGTGGCAACAGCCGGTAAGTGCCGCCTTGGCGTTGCAGGCGTTTGATGGTCACTTCGCCGTCCAGGCGCGCAACCACGATTTGCCCGTCGCGGGCGTCAGCCTGTTGCAGGATGCCGACCAGGTCACCGTCAAAGATGCCGTCGTCGATCATCGAGTCGCCCCGCACCTTCAGCAGGTAGTCGGGGGTACGGCGGAACAGGCTGGGGTCGAGCAGCAACTGCTCGTGGATGTCCAGGTCCGGGCCGATGGGGGCACCCGCCGCCACCTGGCCCAGCACGGGTATTTCGAGGATTTCTGGCCGGCGCAGCGGTTCGGCCAGGCGTATGCCCCGGGCCTGGTTTGGCGTGACATCGATGTAACCGGCCTGGCACAGGGCGGTGATGTGCTTGCGCGCAACGCTGCGCGAGGCAAAACCGAAGCGCGTGGCGATATCGGCCAGGCTCGGCGGCTGACCATGCTCGGCAATGCGCTCACGGATGAATTCGAAAATGGCGCGGCGTTTGGGGGTAAGAGTGTCCATGGAGCACATTTGTACTCTTTTCGGAGCACGCTGAACAGCCCCCTTCGTCGTCAGCTTTGGTTATGATCCCCTGGCTTGTGTTTTTTCATCTGGATATCCCATGCTGACCGCCCTGCTGTTCGACCTTGACGGTACCCTCACCGACACTGACACCCTGCACCTGCAGGCCTTTCGCCAACTGCTGCGCGAACACGACGGCCGCGAGCTGAGCCAGGCGCAGTTCGACGCCCAGGTCAGCGGCCGCGCCAACGGCGAGCTGTTCGCCGAGCTGTTCAGCGGCGCCAGTGTCGAACAGTGCCAGGCATTGGCCGACCGCAAGGAAGCGCTGTTTCGCGCGATGTCGCCGTCGCTTGAGCCAATGCCAGGCCTGTTGCGCCTGCTGGAGCATGCCCAGGCCCATGACATCGGCATGTGCGTGGTGACCAACGCACCGCGGCTGAACGCCGAGCACATGCTGAACGCCATGGGCCTGGGCCAGCACTTTGAACATGTGCTGGTGGCCGAAGAACTGGCACGGCCCAAACCGGACCCGCTGCCCTACCTCACCGGCCTGCAGCGGCTGGGTGTCGAGGCCGGGCAAGCGCTGGCCTTCGAGGACTCATTGCCGGGGACGGCCGCGGCCAGTAGCGCGGGGATCTTTACCGTGGGCGTGGCCACGACGCAGACGCCGGAGCGGTTGCTGGCAGCGGGCGCCAGGCTGGTTGTCGATGATTTCAATGATGCGGCGTTGTGGGCGCTGATCGAGCGTATGGCTTCAGATAGGGGCTGTGTTCCCGAAGGCTAGGGAGTGGGAGCCGAACTTGCTGGCGCTGCAGCCGGGGTGCCGGATGTACAGCCTGGAACGCTAAGCCGTGACGCCGCATTTCGCCCCTGCAGCCATACCGCCAAAGCCGCCAACCCTGCGGGTAGCAACAACGAAGCGAACACCTGGGCAAAACTCCAGCCCAGCGCCAGCATCTGTGCCCCGGCAAAGGCACTGAGAATCGCACCCAGGCGCCCGATGCCGCTCATCCAGCTGGCCCCGGTCGCCCGTGCTTCAGTCGGGTAAAAAGCCGCCGCCAGTGCATTCATCCCAACACTTGCCCCATTAAGGCCAAAGCCTACAGCGCTCGCAACCGCGCACAACCAGGCGAAGTCCGCAGCGACCTGACCAATTGCAAAAATTACCGCACCACTGAACAGGAAGGTCAGTACCAGCACGCGCTGCGCCGGGTAGCGATCCATGGCCCAACCTACCGAAATCGCGCCCAACGGGCCGCCAATCTGGAAACAGGCGGTGACGATGGCCGCTTCGGCCACCGAAAACCCGCCCCCCTCCTTCACCAGCGTCGGCAACCAGCCGCTGAACAGATAGACCAGGAACAGCGCCAGCACGTACCCGCCCCAGAGCATGCAGGTACCAAAGCGATACCGCGCAGAGAGGATGGTGCCGATTGCACCGCCTGCAGCCTGGGCTTTACCGGGCAAGACAAAGGTCGTGTCGGCGTTGACATGCTCAGGTGCCAGGCGACGGACAATGGCCAGAATGCGCTTGCGGTCCGCCCCCTTGCTGACCAGGAACGTCACCGATTCCGGCAGGCGCCAATACAGCAACGGCAGGACCATCAGCGGCAACACCCCACCCAATGCCAAGACACTGCGCCAGCCCAGGTTCGGAATCATCCAGGCGCTGACGAAGCCACCTGCCGCCGCGCCCAGGGAGAACCCGCAGAATGCCAGGGTAATGAGCAGCGAGCGGCTGCGTGCCGGGGCATACTCGCTGACCAGGGTGCTGGCATTGGGCATGGCTGCGCCCAGGCCCAGGCCGGTCAGAAAGCGCAACGCGACCAGGGCTTCCAGGTTGGGTGAAAAGGCCGAGGCCAGTGTCCAGAGGCCGAACAGCAGGACGCTGCACAGCAACACCGCCTTGCGCCCGTAACGGTCCGCCAAGGGGCCGGCAATCAAGGCGCCAAGTGCCAGGCCGATCAACGCGGCGCTCAATACCGGGCCCAGACTTTGCGCATCCAGGCCCCAATCGCTTTTCAATTGCGGGGCAATGAAGCCGATGATGGCGACGTCCAGGCCGTCCAAGGCGATGATGAGAAAGCCGAGGAACACCACCCATTTCTGGTAACGGCCGATGGGTTGCTGGTCGATCAGTTGGCGCACGTCGAGTGTGTTGTTCATAGGTATCACCTGTTGTTGTTTTTATGACGGTGTTTGTCGCAGCCCTAGTGGAAAAGGCTGGGTAAGCGCACAGGCCTTATGATGCGTGTTTCCTGAGCCACTACCAGGTCGCGGGTGGCATGCAGGTACGCGGCAAAGTCCGGGTCGGCATCCCGCGCTGCGCTGCGCTTCTCGAAGTCATCAAGGCTGTCATAGCCCCACAAGTGCACCACCTGGTTCAACGGCCCGATGCTGCTGGTGTAAAACGCCAGGGGTGCACCGAGGTGGCGCAGCAGGATCGGCATCGCCAGCTGGTCGAACGCCTCGAGAAAGGCCGCCATGCCGCGCGGGCGAATGGTGTAGATGCGGTGG
>NZ_JBYSYE010000086.1:0-8344 GCF_058782925.1 Pseudomonas sp. FW305-E2
GTCCAGGTGAGATACGCCTTCGTCGCTGAAGAACGGGCTCAGTTCCCGGTGCGTCTGTTGTGCCGGGTAATGGGTGTTTCGGTTTCAGGATTTTACGACTATCAGCACCGCCAGGGGCGCCCGGATCCGGATGCGCAGATCCGCATCGATCTGCACAAGGCTTATGCGGCTAGCCGCAAGACCTACGGTCGACCGCGGCTGGTCGAGGCGCTACGGCAACAGGCCCACGCTGTAGGCCATAAGCGCATTGACCGGCTGATGCATGAAGAGCACATACAGGGCCGATCCAAGGGCGGTTTCAGACCGTGCACCACCGACAGTCACCATGCGCTGCCAGTGGCGAACAATTTACTGGATCGCCAGTTCTCCGTTCAAAACCCCGCCCCAGCCTGGGTCAGCGATATCACTTACATCGCTAGGAAAGAGGGCTGGCTTTATCTGGCAGTCGTACTGAGCATCCAGACGCGCCAGGTGCTGGGGTATAGCCTGGCGGATAGGATGCCTGACGACTTGGTCGAGCGCGCTTTTATGAACGCCTGGAACGCATGTTTGGGCGTCTGCGGAGTGATTTTCCATTCCGACCAAGGGCGCCAGTACGCGAGCAGTAAATTTCGTTTCGCTTTAGCCAAGAAGGGCTTCGTGCAGAGCATGAGCCGGAGAGGAAACTGTTGGGATAACGCCGTAGCTGAAAGCTTCTTCGCTACATTGAAGAGAGAGGAAGCCTGCACGGTCTACCCCACCAAGAAACACGCTCACCTGGCGATTGCTAGCTATATCCATGGGTTTTACAACAGCAGTCGGCTGCATTCGGCACTGGGCTATCGTTCACCGAACGAATATGCAAAAGGTTTGAGGCAGTTGGCTCATTAGCCAGCTTCTTGGCGTCCGCTGCCATGGGACAGGCCCAAGGGTACTTTTGCTCAGGCCACTCACCCCAGGAAATCGGCGAGTGATTTCTTGGACGAGAGCGCTCTGGGACCTGTAGACTGACTGCACACGGCCGTCCTTAGATTTGCCCAGCGTGACCTCTAACACCGCGCCGACGAGCATGTTTTGCATACCCTCAGATGCCTCAGAAGGAAGTCCGCAGGCATCAAGCTGTGCAAATAGTTCTTTGTTGAGCGTCGTGAGCGCCGCCATTTCTTCAACATTTGCTGCAAGGCTTTGGCGCATCTTTTCTATCGTACGTTGGGCGGCATCCAGCTCTGCTTGCTGTGCTAGATGCGTGTCCAGCCTGATGCATGCCGAATGATCAACATTCTGCGAAAATAGAAATGCAGGCTTTTCGTCTGGAAAGGTGCGTACAAACCAAATCAAGAGATCGGCTCGCCGAATGGACCAACAGTCACGGTGTCCCTGGTTGTCTGAGGTGATTGGCCGTCCCAGGCAGGTCGCTGGTAGCTCGCCGCAGACGATGGCGTCGTAGATGCATTCAGCATAGACGTGCAGGAAAGGCCATTGCGGAAAATGCTTGAGCAGACTGCCGGGGTGGGAAAGATCGATTCGCAAGATCTCATCTTCGTGCTCGGCGAGGTCGCACCAGAGAATAGCTGCATCGATGGGGTGGTAGGAGCTTCTGAACGGGACCATGGACAGCCTCCTGCTGAATATTTCCTATATTGCTGCCGAACGGTTTGTGTCAAATCTCAGGGGGTGATCTTCGGATCCAATAATTATGAATGTTTCATGATGGAGCGGTTCATCACGGAAAGTTTGGGCGCGACAAGTTTTGACGCACGTCTAGAAGTTGAGCGCTGTTTTTTCGGTATGCATCCTAACTGCTAGGTGCTTGATCTGGCAGAACTATTGTAGATAAAGCTTGTTCGAAACATTGATTAATTCATCTGGCTTAATGGGTGTATTAGTTTCTCTAATTAATTCCTGTCAGGGTACTTCAACGGCCTTATCATCCAGCGCGTTATGGATGTGGTCGGAGGGGGACTATGTGCGAATTGGTCAGTAGCTTCCGACTGGATGTTCACGGAGTGTGCCCGCCGCTAAGCGGCCAAACACAATCGTGTACGCGATTTCTCACCGTGCCCACGGCGCCCCGAACGATCAACGGTCATAGCAGGTCTGCCTTCTCTGTCTTTGTACAGTTTTTCTTACTAATGATTTAAAAAATATCGCTTGCTGATCAGCGCTGCTGCAGGTCATTCTGTACTTGTTGGTAATTGCCGTCTATGGAAATAACTGAATATAGGGTGGTTTTCATTATTCGAATAGATTCGTTGAATTACGCCTTTACAAAGCGATGATGCAAATGATCTTTGACTTTGGTTAAAAAGGCAGTGCAAATTGCACTGTATAGAATAAAAATAAGGAACAGATTATGACTACACCGATTGACTACGGGTCGATGGTTGCGACCGGTCGACAGCCTAACCAAGCGAAACGTGCGACTGTAGCCTCATTCGTCGGTACGGCTCTTGAGTATTATGATCTCTACATTTATGCCACCGCTTCAGCGCTTGTATTCAGCACGGTATTCTTTCCTAGCAGTGGAGCAACTGGCTTGCTCTTGGCGCTCAGCAGCTATGGTGTCGCTTATTTGGCCAGGCCTTTAGGGGGCGTACTTGCTGGCCATTTTGGTGATAGGTTTGGAAGGCGAAAGGTACTGCTAGCGATTTTACTTGTAATGGGCTTCGCAACTTTTGCTATCGGCTGCCTTCCGAGTTACGATTCGATCGGCGTATGGGCTCCTATTCTCCTGGTGCTGTTCCGTATCGCTCAAGGATTATCAGCAGGTGGTGAGCTTGCAAGCTCTTGCTCATTCACAGCTGAACACGCCCCCCAAGGCCATAGAGGATTCTATACCTCAATATCTGCGACTGGCGCCGTGTTCGGCTATCTGCTTGCGACGTTGTCTTTCATGGCAGTAGCAGCTCTTCCCAAAGAAGATATGTTGTCGTGGGGGTGGCGGATTCCATTTCTCTCCAGTTTGATTTTAGTAGTGGTGGGAGTCTTCGTCCGATGGTGGATTAAGGAGCCAGAAATTTTTCTGAAACAGAAAAGTGAGGCTAAGGTATCTCGGCCACCTCTCATCGCAGTGCTTCGAGAGCAGCCAGTAGACTTCCTACGGGTTATAGCAAGCTCCCTTCAAATTGTTCTCAGTGTCATTGTTCCGGTGTACGGTCTAACCTACGCCACCAACGTAGCAGGTATCGCATCCTCAACAATGCTCAATATCGTCGCGGTAAGTTATTTTGCCGCGATGATCTTTTTGCCACTAGGCGGTTTCTTGAGTGATAAAGTAGGCCGTAAGCCTGTCTTGATAGCAGGGAATCTGATAGGTGCGCTCTCGGTATGGCTATACTTCTGGGCTGTTGCTGCGGGTAATGTTCCAATGATTTATTTTGGAATGTTTTTAAGTTTCTCCATAGCGTGGGGCTTAATTAATGGCGTTTATCCAATCTTTTACAGCGAGTTGTTCAGTACTCGTTTTCGTATAACCGGATTCGCAGTAGGTCTTCAAATTGGCTTGATATTGACTGGCTTCTCGCCTTTGATTGCTCAGTTGTTGTCGACGGCGAATGATAATGCGTGGTGGCCAGTTGCTCTTGTGTCCTCCGTCTGTTCAGTTGTCGCTGCGCTTACTATTGGCTCTAGTCGAGAGACGTATAAGTCTTCGCTGAATGGTACATGATTCAGCAGTATTTTCCTTCGGCCGTGGAAGTCAAGGCTTCCACGGATTTTTTGTTTCTTTAATTCGTGTGCCCCGGATTTTGAAGGCCCACAATTGATTCATGGAGTCATGAAGCATCTAGCCTGGTATGCGATCTGGGCTCTGTACGAAATCCCGAGATACCCAATCGTCGCGTCTCCAACGCAGAGTTTATGTAGAGTCACGCGTCATCAACGGAAAGGAATTCTGTGATGGCGAAGCGTTACGAACTCACGGACGAGGCCTGGGATGTGCTCTCCGATCTCTTCATCGAAAACCATGGCCGGGGGCGACCCCGGTTCAGCGACTGACTGATGCTTGATAGCGGGCTATGGCGGCTCTGCTCGGGTGCTGCGTAGCGAGATATGCCAGAGCGCTTTAGCCCATGGTTGACGGTGTATCAACGGTTTCGGGGCTGGCGAACCCAGGGGACATTCGACCAAATACTCAAGCGCTTGCACCTGAGACTGAATGAGCAAGGCTTGATCGATTTGCAAACCTGGATGATCGAACTCAACCGCAGTACGCGCAACCCGAGCCTCATCTGGCTCCGGGGAAAAGGGGGCCTGACGAACCTGCCGATCACGCTCTAGGTCGCAGTCGCGGCGGCCTGACAACCAAAATCCACATGCTCTCCGACGCCAACGGAATACCGTTGCACTTCCTCCTCTCTGGCGGTCAAGCCAGCGATATCAGCTACGCACAATCACTGTCGGACGAGGTCAGCATTCCATCGAGCCAATGTGGCCGCCCGCGCAAGCGCTGTAAATGGCTGCCTGCCGACAAGGGCTACGACGCCGAAGCGCTACCCTGCTGCGACCGGTATCGAATGCAACCCGTCATCCCGCTGCGCTCGATGAAGCGCAAGCCCAAGCCTAGCTTACCTAGACTATTTGACCGGCCCAAATACCGACAGCGCAACACCATCGAACATATGTTTGGCTGGCTGAAAGAGAACCGGCGGATCGTGACACGCTTCGACAAGCTGGCGAAAAGTTATGCCGCCATCGCCTCACTCGCTTGCTCTATGCGGTGTTTTCGACATCTTTTTTCGTACAGAGCCTAGGCTCACAACATTAGCGATGGCTGGGGAACCGAACCTCACGAGCTCTTGTAACGAATTGTCTTGAGGATGGTTGTGTTAGAGGAGCAAAGGTTGATGGGATACTCAGTCTCTTTGGGATTTACCATGAGGATCAAATTTTAGTTGCGGTTTTCTGGTGTTCTGGACGGCCGGAGGGGCGCTGGTTGTGCCGTGCGGGTGCTGGGTATTAGGGGTAGGGAAGAGTAAAGGAAAAAGGAAAGGGAAGAGGAAGGTATACAAACTTTCCGGATCTTGTCTCTCTGTGAAGTTTTGACTTTAACGGGCAGGCGGCTTGAGTCCGGATTTGCATAGACTCAAACCGTTGGTTTTGATTGAAGAGACTGGTAATTCGCCAGTGACAGAATTACATCGAAGTTACCACAGGGGGATGCTGTAAGTGATGATCAAGCGGTTCTCGTCAACGTCGCTATTAAAGTTACTTCTAGTGATCCCGTTTCTCCACGAGAAAGCAACGTCCTTGAAAGGGCCGCTTTGAACTACATAAGTGAGAATCAAGTTTCGTTCCCAAGTTTTACCTTCGCCTTGCCTAATGCGGGTTGCATGATCGCCGATAAAGTATCGGTTCATTAACGTAAGGCCTGGAGCTCCAAGAGCGGCAAAATTGTAGTCGTGCCTGAATTGCCAGGAGTGTTCATTTTGGCCGCCAAAATCACCAAGCTGGGACTGGTTGACCAAGCTGTTATCAGTGCCGTTGACTTGAGCGAATCCTGTGTCACCACTTAGCTGTTGATAAGCGACGCTGAAAATATTGCCGCCGGTTTTATAGCTGAACTGTGCGCCAAACACATCGTTGTCGATGTTGCTATTGCCGTCATCGGTCGATCGAGCGAAACGGATGTCCGTTTTAAAATTCTGTCCGGGCCCTAGCGGTAAAGTGTGTACGACGCTGCCATAATGTTGCTTATAGAGGCCATCCAGCTCACTGTAGAAGTAGCTTGCAGCTAGGTCTGGGGTTAGCTGGTAAGTACCGCCGCCAAGAATAAATTCGTCACTTGCCTTTTGCTGTCCCAGGACAATGTTTCTACCGCCGCTTTGCTTTACAGTCATCTTTTCGTTGTTTGATGAGTCGCGATAGTTTACCCGGTCATACCGAGCGATATCCAAGTTCAGATCTTCGATGTCGCGGGTATTGATCGATGCCCCTCGGAACGTCTGAGGTAGCAAGCGTGTGTCGTTCCGAACCAGTGGAGGAAGGAGTGGCTCTTGCGTACCCACTTTAAGATCAGTTTTTGACCAGCGTGCCTTCGCTAGAAAGCCAGCTTCCGAATACTCATCCCTAGCATGGCTATTTCTGTCGCCTTTGAGTAATCCAGTCCCAAAGTTATCAGGGCTCGAATCCAGCTTGAGCCCCATAAAGCCCATCACGTCCAAGCCAAAACCTACAGGGCCTTCGGTATAGCCGGACTCGGCCCGGAAAAGGAACCCTTGCGCCCACTCTTCGGATTTACTTTGCGGCGCATTTTTGTCACGTAAATCACGGTTCATATAAAAGTTTCGCAAATCCAGTTTGGCTTTGCTGTCTTTTATAATGTCAGCCTCTGCGAGCGTTGCAATGCTCAGGGTGCTAAGGCATACAATAGGGACGAACTTCAGGGAGGTCGGACGCATGGTGACACCTATTTTATTTTTGTTATGAAAAGTGTTCGAGGGGTAGCTCTATGCTTAAGCTACCCCTGCACCGCAGAAACAGATTGCTTTACATGATTTTGTCTACGAGAGCCGCCCCCAGTTCGCGAGTGCTGGCGGTGCCGCCCATGTCACGTGTCAACGAGCGACCATCTTTCAACACGTCTTCCATCGCTTTCAGCAAGCAGTCATGAACTTCCGGATGGCCGAGGTGCTGCATCATCATCGCACCTGCCCAGATGGTTCCCAGGGGGTTGGCGATCCCTTGACCGGCAATGTCTGGTGCAGAGCCGTGAACAGGTTCAAACATCGACGGGTATTGCTTGTCCGGGTTGATATTTGCAGATGGTGCAATTGCAATAGTACCGGTGCAGCCTGGGCCCAGGTCTGACAGGATGTCGCCAAACAGATTAGAGCCTACTACAACGTCGTAATGTTCAGGCATACGAACGAAGTTAGCTGTCAGGATGTCGATGTGGTACTGATCCACATTCACCTGCGGATAGTTCTTAGCCATTTCTGCCACACGCTTATCCCAGTAGGGCATCGAGTGATAGAGGCCATTCGACTTGGTCGCGGATGTCAGATGCATTTTTGGTCGCTGCTGGGCGAGTTCAAAGGCATAGCGCAGAATGCGATCGGTACCCTTACGAGTGAAGAGGCTCTGCTGAGAAACAACCTCGTCTTCGGTGCCTTCATACTGAATGCCGCCGATGGCAGAGTATTCGCCTTCTACGTTTTCACGTACTACGTAAAAATCAATATCACCTGGTTTCTTGCCCGCGAGGGGGCATGGAACGCCTTCAAACAGACGCACGGGGCGAAGGTTCACGTACTGGCAAAACTCTCTGCGGATAGGAAGCAACAGGCCCCAGAGCGAAATGTGATCTGGAACACCAGGGAATCCGACAGCGCCCAGATAAATTGCATCGAATTTTTTGAGTTGCTCCAAGCCATCTTCGGGCATCATGCGTCCGGTCTTGTGGTAGGTTTCACACGACCAATCAAACTCTGTCCATTCAAACTCAACGCCGAATTTTCTGCCGGCTGCTTCCAGTGCAAGGATGCCTTCGGGAATAACCTCTTTACCAATGCCGTCACCAGGGATTACGGCGATTTTAACCTTAGCCATTTTGCTTCTCGCTCACTTAATTGGTTGAAAGTTTCAGTGGTGCACGCAGGCGTAACCCCCGGAGCTTGGGTTAGCTTTCCCGATCTAAGTGCATTTGCTCATTTACTGCTCATGGATCAACGCTCCAAGCCCTGATGCGCAGAGCCTAGAGTGTTAATTGCAGCACTGGTCTTGCGGTGAAGTTAAAGCTCGATATAAACAGTTTTGCTATAGAGGTAGGTGTCGAGATGGGCCGCACTTCCTTTGGCGCCATAGCCACTCATTTTTGTACCGCCAAATCCGACGAGTGGGTCGATATAGCCATAGCAGTTGACCCACATAGTTCCGGTTTTTACTCCGTTTACTACTCGCAGTGCTTTGGATATATCTTGAGTCCAAACGGCTCCACCTAAGCCATAGTCGCTGTCATTCGCGATTGTCAGCGCCTCTTCTTCATCATCAAACGGCAAGATTGAAAGGACAGGCCCAAAAATTTCCTCACGGGCTATGCGCATTTGGTTGTTTACATTCGTGAAAACGGTTGGCTCCACGAAGTATCCACCCTCAAGGTCGCCGCCCAGGCGCTTGCCGCCACAAAGCAGCTCGGCACCTTCGTCTTGACCTATTTTGATGTAGGACATGACGCTATCGAGTTGCCGCTGTGAGATGATTGGCCCCATGTTGGATTGAATGTCCAAGCTGCGCCCAACCCGTAGCGTGTCCATGATCCCCATCAGTCGCTCTGAGAATTCGTCCACCACAGATCGTTGTACCAACACCCTGGTGCCAGCGAAGCAAATCTGCCCTGAGTTAGCGAAAACCCCCATAGCCGCGCCGG
>NZ_JBYSYE010000087.1:0-4485 GCF_058782925.1 Pseudomonas sp. FW305-E2
CGCCCGCTCCCACAGGTATGGCGCTGCCCGCGAGAGCGACGCGGTAACTGTGGGAGCGGGCGTGCCCGCGAAGGGGCCGGTACCGGATAGCGCCGATCAGATTAACGCTTGGCAAGACTCAGCTGTTGCTGCTCTTTCGGCAGCACCCGTTTGGCCACCACGTAGTGCTTCTGCCAGTAAGGCTTGCTCAAGGTGTCGATACTCACCCGCTTGCCACGGCGTGGCGCGTGGATGAAGCGGTCGTTACCCAGGTAGATGGCTACGTGATTGACCCGACGGCTCTTGATGTTGAAGAAGATCAGGTCGCCAGGCTTCAGATCACCCTTGGCCACCTTCACCCCATGGCCCTGGGCCATGGCATTGGAGGTGCGCGGCAGGTCGACGTCGGCGACGTCGTTGAAGGCGTATTTGACCAGCCCGCTGCAGTCAAAGCCTTTTTTCGGGCTGCTGCCGCCCCAAACATAAGGGGTACCGAGCACATTTACCGCACGGCTCAGCACATCGCTGCTTTGCTTCGGCGACATGGCGGCGACATTCGCACCGCGGCTGCTGACGGCATTGCTTGGGCGGGCGCGCAGCGCGGTCTGCTTGGCGGGTGCGTGTTTCACCGACGCGTTGGTCGTGTAGCCGGTGAAACCATTGGGAAGACGTTGCTCACGATTGGTGGCGTGGGCGGCCAGGGGCAATAATAGGCAGAGGGTCAGCCATGTCTTGATCAAAGGCGGCATAGATGAAGCTCTTATGAATAGTTATGTGTTGGGCGCGCAACTTTATAACAGCTTTTTGATCAGTTATTGATCCGTTGGTCGATTGCCTAGGCGCCGTATGTCGGGTAGCGACGAGAAAGTCACATTTTTTTTTAGAAAATTTTCGGATAACCCACGGGGGCTATGAATGAACAGTTATCAACAGGGGGTGCCCTTTCACGACACCCACAGCAAAACCATTGGCTACCTGCTGTGGATTTTCGGCTTCACCGGGTCCCATCGTTTCTATTACGGCAGGCCGATTACCGGGACCATCTGGTTCTTCACCTTCGGCTTGCTGGGCATTGGTTGGTTGATCGACCTGTTCCTGATCCCGTCCATGGACCGTGAAGCCGACCTGAGGTTTCAGTCCGGGCGTATCGACTACAACATTGCCTGGATTCTGCTGACCTTCCTGGGGGTGTTTGGCCTGCACCGGCTGTATCAGGGCAAATGGATCACCGCGATCATCTACTTCTTTACCGGCGGGTTGTTCCTGGTGGGGGTGCTGTATGACTTCTGGACGTTGAACAGCCAGGTGTCCGAAAGGAATGCGGGGCGGGGCTGACGGTAGCGGGGCTGCTTTACAGCCCCTTCACGGGCAATGCTGTCCATATAAAGAAGGCCTTGTCGCACCGCTGCGGCAAGGCCTTCTTCGTTACTGGCGGGTCTGCCGCTGTTGCAGCAACAGGTTGCTGAATCCGGCCCCAGCCAGCTGCTTCTGAGCCCCGGTCAGCTGCTCGCGGTTGCTGAACGGCCCGACCAGTACGCGGTACCAGGTTTCATCCTTGACCGTGCCCGACTCCACCTTCACGGACTGGCCCAGCAGGATGATCTGTGCCCGTACCTTGTCGGCATCGGCCTGCTTGCGGAACGAGCCGGCCTGAAGGAAGTACTGCGTGGTCGCCGCCGGCTTGATCACGGGTGGTGGCGGCGGCGGGGTCTGGCCGAGCAGCGCTGCCTGGGCCCTCGCCGTGTCGATTTTCGCCGCTTCTGCTGGTGTCACCGGGGTTACCGGCTGGGCCGGCACCGGTGGCGTTTTCTCCGGTACGGCTTCCGGCGGCACGATCACCTCAGACTCCGGCAGCAGGGTGTAGAAGTCGTACTTCGGCTTCACCGGCTGTTGCGGGGTAGCTTGCGCGGGCTTGCCGGCTTCGGCCGTTTTCGCCGGTTTCTCCTGCTCGGGCTTGGTGCGCTTGATGTCATCGCCACCGGGTTCGAGCTTCATCAGGAACACGATGAACGCGCCTACGGTCAGGCCGACCGCCAGCCATACCCAGCCGGGGATCGGCTGTTTGGCCGGTGCCGTCTGGCGGCTGGCGCCGCGTTTCGGGGCAGGTTTTTTCTTGGCAGCCAACTTACATGCGCTCCAGGGTTTCCAGGCCGAGCAGTTCCAGACCTTGTTTGAGGGTGCGGCCGGTCAGGGCGGCCAGGCGCAGCCGGCTCTGCTGCTGCGAAGGGGTTTCGGCAGCGAGGATCGGGCAGTTCTCGTAGAAGCTCGAGAACAGGCCGGCCAAGTCGTACAGGTAGCTGCACAATACGTGCGGCGTGCCTTTTTCGGCGACGTTGTTGAGGATTTCGCCAAACTGCGCCAGGCGCGCGGCCAAGTCCTGCTCGTGGGCTGCGTGCAGCACGATTTTGCCGTCGACTTCGTCAAAGCCTTTGCCCAGCTTGCGGAACACGCCGGCTACGCGGGTGTAAGCGTACAGCAGGTAAGGGGCGGTGTTGCCTTCGAAGTTGAGCATCAACTCGAAGTTGAAGCTGTAGTCACTGGTGCGGTGCTTGGACAGGTCGGCGTATTTCACCGCGCCAATGCCCACCACCTCGCCGATGTGGCGCAGTTCGTCGTCGGCCAGGCTCGGGTTCTTTTCCTTGACCAGCGCGTAGGCGCGCTCCTTGGCCTCGGTGAGCAGGTCGATCAGCTTCACGGTGCCGCCGTCACGGGTCTTGAACGGGCGGCCGTCGGCGCCGTTCATGGTGCCGAAGCCCATGTGCTCCATTTGCATCGGGTGGCCGACGAAGCCAGCGCGGCGGGCCACTTCGAACACCTGATTGAAGTGCAGGGCCTGGCGCTGGTCGACGAAGTACAGTGCGCGGTCAGCCTTCAACACATTGCTGCGGTAACGCACGGCAGCCAGGTCGGTGGTGGCGTACAGATAGCCGCCGTCAGCCTTCTGCACGATCACCGGCAGCGGGTCGCCTTCGCTGTTCTTGAACTCGTCGAGGAACACGCATTGGGCGCCCTGGTCTTCGACCAGCAGGCCCTTGGCCTTGAGGTCGGCCACCACGTTGGCCAAGTCGTCGTTGTAGGCGCTTTCGCCCATCACGTCGGCCATGGTCAGTTTGACGTTGAGCAGCTCGTAGGTCTTCTGGCAGTGCGACAGCGAGATGTCCTTGAAGCGTGTCCAAAGGGCCAGGCACTCGGGGTCACCGGCTTGCAGCTTGACCACCAGGCCGCGGGCGCGAGTGGCGAACTCCTCCGATTCATCGAAGCGTTTCTTCGCCGCGCGGTAGAAGTTTTCCAGGTCCGACAGCTCGTCGCTGGTGATCGGGTTTTCCTGCAGGTAGGCCATCAGCATGCCGAACTGGGTACCCCAGTCGCCGACGTGGTTCTGGCGGATGACGTTGTCGCCCAGGAACTCCAGCACGCGCGCAACGCTGTCGCCGATGATGGTCGAGCGCAGGTGGCCGACGTGCATTTCCTTGGCCAGGTTGGGCGCCGACATGTCGATCACCACCTTTTGCGCCGGGCCGGCTTTGCGTGCACCCAGGTGGGCGTCGGCCAGAGCGGCATCCAGGCGGTTGGCCAGGGCATCGGTGTTCTGGAAGAAGTTGAGGAAGCCGGGGCCTGCAATCTCGACCTTGCTGATGTCGGCGCTGGCCGGCAGGGCGTTGATCAGTTTTTCGGCGAGGTCGCGCGGCTTCATGCCGGCCGGCTTGGCCAGCATCATGGCGATGTTGCTGGCGAAGTCGCCGTGGGTCTTGTCCCGGGCGTTTTCCACCTGGATCGCCGGCGACAGCCCTTCAGGCAGCACACCGTCGGTGACGAGTTGGGTGAGGGCTTGCTGGATCAGCTGGCGAATGGTGTCTTTCATGGGGATCTCTTTTCGACCGCAAGCGCGGTGAGCGCCTGGATGCGCAGGTGGAAAAACTGGGCATTATCCGTTGCCGGGAGCAGGTTGCCAACCTTTGGGCGGCAAGCTGGGGGCCACAAGCGGCAAGAAAAAGCGGCATCGCACCCGCCCGGCGCTTGCTTGCCGCTGGTCACTCGCAGCTTGAAGCTCAATACAGGTCTACCGGGTCGACATCCAGCGACCAGCGCACCTGGCGCCCGCTCGGCAACTGTTCCAACACTAGCAACCAGGCGCTGATCAGTCGATGCAACGGCGCCCGGGTATTGGCCTGTATCAACAATTGTGCGCGGAATCGTCCGGCGCGGCGCTCCATGGGCGCCGGTACCGGGCCCAGCAGTTCGATGCCCGGCAGGTGCTGTTCGGCCACCAGGCGCTCGGCGGCGGCACAGGCTTCGTCGAGAAAACTTTCGGCCTGCCCCGGCTTGTGTGCTTCGGCACGCAGCAAGGCCAGGTGCGAGTAGGGCGGCAGCCCGGCGGCTCGGCGTTCGTCCAGGGCCTGTTCGGCGAAGGCGAAGTAGCCTTGCTCGGTTAGCTGGACCAACAGTGGGTGGTCGGCCAGGTGGGTCTGGATGATGACCTTGCCGGGTTCTTCGGCCCGCCCGGCC
>NZ_JBYSYE010000088.1:0-4013 GCF_058782925.1 Pseudomonas sp. FW305-E2
GCGGCGGCAACGGTGAACGGCCGGTGGAAATTGGCCAGCAGGCCCGGCCCTTTCGCGGGTGAACCCGCTCCTACGACGACCTGTGCCCAACCACGGATGCGTGTGTGTTTGTAGGAGCGGGCTTGCCCGCGAATACGGTGGCGGCAGCAACGGTGAACGGCAGGTGGTAATTGGCCAGCAGGCCCGGCCCTTTCGCGGGTGAACCCGCTCCTACGACGACCTGTGCCCAACCACCGATGTGTGTAGGAGCGGGTTTACCCGCGAATACGGTGGCAGCGGCAACGGTGAACGGAAGATGGAGATTGGCCAGCTGGGCCGGCCTCTTCGCGGGTGAACCCGCTCCTACGACGACCTGTGCCCAACCACCGATGCGTGTGTGTGTGTGTGTAGGAGCGGGCTTGCCCGCGAATACGGTGGCAGCGGCAACGGTGATCGGCGGGTGGTAATTGGCCAGCAGGCCCGGTCCTTTCGCGGGTGACCCCGCGCCTACAGGTGCAGTACCCGCGTAGAGCCCTGCTCAGGCGACGCAAGCCTCCAACGCTTGCGCCTCAACCCCCAGCAACCGGCTGATCCGCGCGCAGTCATCTTCCCGGCGCAACTCGGCAAACAACACCACCGCTTCGGGGTAACTGCGAGTCAGCATCGCCAGCCACTGCTTCATCCGCCCCGGCGCATAACGCGGCGACAATTTGGCCTGGGCCTGGCGCCAGAACTCACGCAACAGTGGCAACAATTCATGCCAGCTCATCGGCTGATAGTCGCGCCCGTCCCGCGCCGCTGCAATCTGCAGGCCCAGGTCCGGGCGCGATACCAGCCCACGCCCGAGCATGATGTCTTCAGCGCCACTGACCTCGCGGCAACGCCGCCAGTCATCGACCGTCCAGATCTCGCCATTGGCAAACACCGGCACCTTGACCACATCCTGCACCCGCGCCACCCACTCCCAGTGCGCTGGCGGCTTGTAGCCCTCAACCTTGGTCCGTGCGTGCACCACCAGGTGTGCCGAACCGCCCTCGGCCAGCGCCGTGGCGCACTCCAGTGCCCCATCGGGGCTGTCGAAGCCCAGACGCATCTTCGAGGTCACCGGAATGTTCGCCGGCACCGCACGCCGCACTTCACGCACAATGGCGTGCAGCAACTCCGGCTCTTTGAGCAGTACCGCGCCACCGCGCGACTTGTTCACCGTCTTTGCCGGGCAACCGAAGTTCAGGTCGATCACCGGCGCCCCAAGCTCGCAAGCCAGTGCGGCGTTTTCCGCCAGGCATACCGGGTCAGAACCCAGCAATTGCACGCGCATAGGCACACCGGCAGCCGTGCGCGCGCCCTGACGCAGTTCAGGCGCCAGCTTGTCGAACGAGGACGCCGGCAGCAGGCGGTCGCACACGCGAATGAACTCGGTGACGCACCAGTCGATACCGCCCACACGGGTCAATACGTCGCGCAGGATGTTGTCGACCAGCCCCTCCATCGGGGCCAGAGCAATTTGCATGTCGGGGTCTCAGCGGAAAAAGCCGGCAGTTTAACAAAAAATGCCGGTGACTCAGGCGCCGATCAGCGCCGGACCGTAACCTTCGACGAATTCCGCCGGCATGCGCCTGGGCTTGCCGCTGGACAGCTCGATGCAGGCAAAGGTGGTTTGCGCACGCAGCAGCGTCACACCATCGCGCGGGCGCTTGAGCTGAAACCGCCGCGTCATGCGCAGGCGTTGGTCCCAGTCAATGATCCAGGTGGCCAGCTGCAGCTCATCGTCTTCATAGGCGGCGGCCAGGTAGTCGATTTCGTGGCGCACCACCGCCATCGCCCGGTCAAGGCGCCGGTACTCGGCCAGGTCCAGCCCCAGACGCTGGGAGTGGCGCCAGGCGCAGCGCTCAAGCCAGGTGACATAGACGGCATTGTTGGCGTGGCCAAGGCCGTCGATGTCCTCGCTGCCGACGCGCAGGTCGATGACGAAGGGTGTTGCCAGGTCCCAGCTCATTTTCGCTTCCTTGGCGCAAAAGGCGATTTAGCAGCGATCTGCGGGGCAATGTCCAGCCCCAGCGAGCCTGAAGCGGTCGTTGTAGGAGCGGGCTTGCCCGCGAATCAGACACCGCGGTGGGTGGCACCGGCGATGCCGATGTTCGCGGCTGAAGCCGCCCCGACACTGACCGCTTCAGCCCGAGCCAGCAATTCGAGCACGGCGTCGCTCAGCCGCGGGTCGGCGAGCACTCGCTGGTGACCACCCCCTTCCAGCAGCATCAGCCGGCTGTCGAACCAGGCCTTGTGGATCACATGTGCCTCATCTGCGGGCACAAGAGCATCATCGGCAGCATGCACCACCAGCCCCGGCAGTTCCAGCTGGTAACCCGTGACATCCAGCCGCGCAATCTGCATGCCCACATCGCGCTCGATCTGGCGAATGAACGCTGCCCGTGCCCGGGCTGGCAGCCCCAGGCGATGGGCAAAACCACGCAACACACCAAGCAACCGCGCCGGCGCTGCAATGCTGACAGCCGCCTCTGTACGCAGCCCCATCTGCAGGGCCAACAACACGCTGGCACCGCCCATGGAATGACCTATGACCGCACGCAAGGGCGGCAACTCAGCCGCAGCCTCAAGCAGCGCCCGGGCAAACAGCACCACATTCGCTTGCTCGCCAGGCGAACGACCATGCCCAGGCCCTTCCAGCGACACCACCGTATGCCCTGCCTGAACCAAGGCCTCGATCAAGGCGGCAAATTGCGTCGGGCGCCCTTCCCAACCGTGCATCAGCAGCACGGTCGGCCCTTGACCCCAGCGCAAGGCAGACAAACCGAAGCGCAGTGTAATGCGCTCGGCGCTGGCCAGCACGGGCAGCTCCCAATCCCGGGGCGGCAGGTTGCGCGGGGTCATGAAGGCACGGCGCATCTTGCCCGCGACATGCTCGGGGGCCAGGCGGCCCAAGGTGCCATTGACACCGCGAATCCAGCTCAGGGTGGTCATCGCCATGCTCCAGGGTTAAAGCACCGCCGATTTGGCGGCGCGCAGAATACGGTCAGACAGGTCACTGGTCCCCAAGGCCCGGGCCAGCGCCAGCCCTCCCACCATCAGGGCCAGGTCGGCCAGCGCTTTGTCGGCATCCTCAGGGCGGTCGACCATCGCGGCAGTCATCAACTCGATGTGCTCGGCCAGCACCTCGCGGAAGACCTCCGGCAGGCGCTGCATTTCGCCCAACGCGTTAGGCAGCGGGCAAGCATGTACTTCGCAGTCCCGGTGCTTGCGCGAGAGGTAGAAGGCCCCGGCCAGCGCTCGCCGCCCGGCGCCATCGAGATTGGGGTCGACCTGAGCGAGCAAGGCACGGCGCTCACCCAACAACTGGCGGAACGCCTCGAGCATCAGCTCATCCTTGCTGTCGAAGTGCGCATAGAAGCCGCCGACGGTCAGGCCTGCCGCACCCATCACCTGGCTGACGCTGGGCTCGGCCGGGCCGTGCTGGATCAGCGCACTGCGCGCAGCTTCCAGAATGCGTTCGCGGGTTTTGCTCTTCTTGTCGCTCATCTGGCACACACCACAAAAAATATGATGATCGAAATATTATTCCCATCATATTTTTTGGCAAGCAAAATGTGCGGCCGTTTGTCGGGGGCAAATTATTGAGAAGGGAAAAAACAAAAGGCCCATTCAATAAGCGAATGAGCCTTTAAAGTCCCGCAAAACGCGGGTAAACGTGGCGTCCCCTAGGGGACTCGAACCCCTGTTACCGCCGTGAAAGGGCGGTGTCCTAGGCCACTAGACGAAGGGGACGTAACCTTCGTGCCGATCCGCTAACGCGAACCGCGGCAAAATTGGTGGAGCTAAGCGGGATCGAACCGCTGACCTCCTGCATGCCATGCAGGCGCTCTCCCAGCTGAGCTATAGCCCCGGATTTCTAGCCTCGCGGCCCAGCGACATAACAACATCGCTTGTGTAAAACTGGCGTCCCCTAGGGGACTCGAACCCCTGTTACCGCCGTGAAAGGGCGGTGTCCTAGGCCACTAGACGAAGGGGACGAACCTTCG
>NZ_JBYSYE010000089.1:0-3165 GCF_058782925.1 Pseudomonas sp. FW305-E2
GCCGGACTACATGGTGCCAACGCACATCCTGCAGGTGCAGGCCTGGCCGGTGACGGCCAACGGCAAGCTCGACCGCAGGGCCTTGCCCAAGCCCGACAACAGCGCCCTGCAGCAGGCCTACAGTGCACCGCAAGGTCCGCTGGAACAGCAGATCGCGGCGATCTGGCAGGACCTGCTCAAGCTGGAGCGGGTCGGCCGCAGCGACAACTTCTTCACCCTCGGTGGCGACTCGATCGTCTCGATCCAGGTGGTCAGCCGTGCCCGCCAGGCGGGCATCCGCTTCACCACCAAGGACCTGTTCCAGCACCAGACGGTACAAGACCTGGCCGCAGTCGCCCAGGTGGGGTGTGCGGCACAGGCCGACCAGCGCCCATTGCACGGGCCAACCCCGATGCTGGCGGTGCAGCATGCCTTCTTCGACACAGCCATTGCCGACCGCCAGCAGTGGAACCAGTCGGTGCTGTTCCGCCCGCTGCAAGTGCTTGATGCACAGGCACTGGAGCAGGCGCTGCAGGCATTGGTCACGCACCACGACAGCCTGCGCCTGAGCTTCGTCGAGGTTGATGGGCAGTGGCAGGCCAGCTACCGGCCTGCCGGGCCGGTACAGCCACCTTTGCTATGGTGCGCGACACTGGCCGATGCCGGTGAGCTGCAGGCATTGGGCACCGAGGCCCAGCGCAGCCTCAACCTGGCCGATGGGCCGATGCTGCGCGCGGTGCTGGCAACCTTGGCGGACGGCAGTCAGCGCCTGTTACTGGCGATCCACCATCTGGTCGTCGATGGGGTGTCCTGGCGTATTCTGCTGGAGGACTTGCGCCGGGCCTACCAACAGTGTGCGGCCGGGCGGGCGCCACAGTTGCCCGCCAAGACCAGTGCCTTCAGGGCCTGGGCCGAACAGCTGCAGGCCTACGCCGGCAGCGACACGTTGCAGGCCGAACTGGGCTATTGGCAGGCGCAGTTGAGCCATGCCAGCGGCAGCCTGCCGCAGGACAACAGCGCTGGCGCCCTGAGCAACCGGTACGCCCACACGGTCTACAGCCACCTGGACGGGGCGCTGACCCGACAGCTGTTGCAGCAGGCCCCGGCCGCTTATCGTACCCAGGTCAACGACCTGCTGCTGACTGCGCTTGCGCGGGTAATCTGCCGCTGGAGCGGCGAACCCTCGACCCTGATCGAGCTGGAAGGGCACGGGCGCGAAGCGCTGTTCGACAACCTCGACCTGGGCCGCACGGTCGGCTGGTTCACCAGCCTGTTCCCACTGCGGCTGAGCCCGGCGGCAACGCTGGATGGGTCGATCAAGCAGGTCAAGGAACAACTGCGCGCCGTGCCCGAAAAGGGCATTGGCTATGGTGTGCTGCGCTACCTGGCAGACGCTGCCAGCCGTGAGTGCCTGCGTGCCTTGCCGGTGCCGCGCATCACCTTCAACTATCTGGGCCAGCTGGATGGCCACCTGGCGACCGATGAACAGGCGCTGCTGGTGCCCTGCGCAGACCCCAAAGGCGATGAGCAAAGCCTGGACGCGCCATTGGGTAACTGGCTGACGCTCAATGGCCAGGTCTACGCCGGTGAGCTGAGCCTGGGCTGGACCTTCAGCAGCGACATGTTCGAAGTCGCCACCGTACAGCGCCTGGCCGATGAATACAGCCACGAGCTGCGCGCCCTGGTCGAACACTGCTGCCAGCGCGAACACGCCGGCATGACGCCGTCGGACTTTCCGCTGGCCGGCCTGACCCAGGCCCAGCTCGACAGCCTGCCGCTGCCGCCAGCGAGGGTCGAAGACATCTTCCCGCTTTCACCCATGCAGCAAGGCATGATGTTCCATACGCTGCTGCAGCAGGGCGGGGATTACATCAACCAGCTGCGGGTCGATGTGACTGGCGTGGATCCCGAGCGCTTCCGTGCTGCCTGGCAAGCGGCAGTCGACTGCCATGACCTGCTGCGTGGCAGCTTCATCTGGGGTGAGCTGGCCAGCCCGTTGCAGATCATTCAGCGCGAGGCGCAATTGCCGTTCGCGGTGCATGACTGGCGTGGCCGTGACGACCTTGCCGATGCGCTGGAGGCGTTCGCTGCTGCAGACCGCGCGGCCGGCTTCGACCTGGTCCGGCCGCCGCTGTTGCGCCTGACCCTGATTCGCCTGGACGCGCAGCGTTATCACCTGATCTACACCAGCCACCACATCCTGATGGACGGCTGGAGCAATACCCGGCTGCTGGGCGAAGTGCTGCAGCGGTACCACGGCAGCGTTCCGGAGCAAGGGCCGGGGCGCTTCCGTGACTACATTGCCTGGTTGCAGCGCCAGGATGGCGCAGCCCGCCAGGCGTTCTGGACCCGCCAGTTGCAAGACCTGGATGCACCCACTTTGCTGGCCAGGGCCACGGACTGGGCAGCCGGTAGTGAAGGGCAGGGGCAGGTCGAGCGGGTACAGCAACTGGATGCCCGGCAGACCGCCCGCCTGGACGCCTTTGCCCGTGAGCGCAGGGTCACCGTCAATACCGTGGTGCAAGCGGCCTGGCTGCTGGTGCTGCAGCGCTATACCGGCCAGGCCTGCGTCGCCTTTGGTGCGACCACGGCTGGGCGGCCGGCCGAACTCAAGGGCATCGAGCAGCAGATCGGCCTGTTCATCAATACCTTGCCGGTCATTGCCAGCCCCCGCCCGGAGCAAGCGCTGGGTGACTGGCTGGACACCGTGCAGGCGCTGAACATCGCCCTGCGTGAGTACGATCACACGCCATTGTTCGATATCCAGCGCTGGGCCGGGCAGGGCGGCGAAGCGCTGTTCGACAGCATCCTGGTGTTCGAGAACTACCCGGTGTCCGAAGCGCTGCAGGCCGATACCTCCAGCAGCCTGGTGTTTGGTGAGGTGGCGAACCACGAACAGACCAACTACCCGCTGACGCTGGTGGTTAACCTGGGTACGCACCTGTCGCTGCAGTTGAAAGCCGATCGGGCACGGTTCAGTGCCCGGTTGGCCGAGCAGCTTGGCGAGCACCTGTTGCAGGTGTTGCAGCAGATGCTTGAGAGCAGCGCCGAAACGGCGTTGGGCGAGTTGCCGATGCTGAGCCCGCAGCAGACGCAAGCGGTGCTGCACGACCTTAACGACACCGCCACCGACTACCCCGGCGACTGGCGCGTGCACCAGCTGTTCGAGGCGCAGGCGCGTCGCCA